>WQUQ01000138.1 GCA_009782025.1 Desulfobulbus sp.
AATGACATCTTCCAGATCATCGACGGTATCGCGCAGCATCTGCTCGATCATCGAAGCCGCCTTCTTCTCGGCGCGGTTGGCGTCGGCCGGCGGCTCGATATGCCAGTCGAGGGTCAGCGGCGCGCCGGTGCGCTTGTCGAACTCGCAGCGCAGGTGGGCGTCGCGGTCGATCATGTCGTCGAACAACTGATGCTGGGCGAGGATGTCGCCCTGATCGGCGGCGCGCAGGATGCGCGCGGCGCGGGCCGGGGTGAGGCCATCCAGTTGCGAATCGACCACGCGCTGCGCCAGCAGGGCGATGCGGGCGGTCTGCGGCTCCTCGAGGCTCGCGGTATTCATGGGGTTGCCGAATTGATCGACGATTTTCATGAGGCGCCCTCAAAACATGTGGCGGCTGATGTCGCCAAGATCGTTGAAGCCGTCATCGGCGGGACGGCGCGGCACGGACTCGAACCCCGTACACACCGGCCCCCTGCCGTTACCGGCGGCGTTGAGCGCCAAAAAACAGGCCCAGGCGCGGTCGGCGTGGCCGTTGGCGTCGGCCTCGGCGACAAAGCGCGGCGCGCCGGTCGGGCTGGTGACTTTTTGCAGCTTGTGCAAATCGGAGCGCAGGGCGGCGTCGCCCAGCGGAATGCGGATCGTCCGATCCTCGAAGGCTTCGCGCCCCAGCGTGGCCAGCGTCAGCTTGTTGGGGCCGGTGAACAGCACGCCCTCGACGCGGGTCGAGCCGTGCCGCCGCCGGGCATCTTCCACCGGCTTCTCGCCCATGCCGGTCTGATCCATGCCGCAGCGCAGCACGCGGTAGCGCGTGAATACCTCGTCGAGCAGCGCATCCTGCTCGGCGAAGCTGGCCCGCCGGCGCGTGATGATTTCGCGCGTCCATAGCACGTCGCCCACCGACTCCAGCACCCAGATCACGAACAGGTCATTCCTCGCGGCAATGTCCACGCCCACGAAGCAGGGGCCGCCCTGGTAATGCCGTGGTTCGCCTGCGGCATCGTTCTCGCAGGCGTCGATCAGATCGAACGACAGCCAGGCGCTGGCCTCGTCCAGCCACTTCAATTCGTATTCCTGCGCCCAGGCGTCGGCATCGTTGATGCCCCGGCGCAATTCCTCGATATCGCGCGGCAGGCCGTCGGCCACCGCCTGGTGGATATCGACGACATGGCGCGACCAGACGCCCGCCCTCTCTCCCGGCCGCTCTCCCAGCGGGAGAGAGGAGGGATTTGCCTCCCCTCTCCCATTCATGGGAGAGGGGTCGGGGGTGAGGGCTGGCAAGGTCATCAGCTCGTAAAACTTGTTGCCCTTGCCGTTCGGCGTGCTGACCACGCGCAGCTTGTGGCCGGCGGAAATGACCGGGAACAGCGCCGTCCAGATCTTGCGGCTGTCGGCGTGGAAGGCAAATTCATCGAGAAACACATTGGCCGAAAAGCCGCGCGCCGTGTCCGGGTTGGCGGGCAGCGCCGTGATGCGCGAGCCGCCGGGGAGCGTCACTTCGAGCGCCTTGGTGGCCGTATCCCACGGCGCTTCAAGCACCTTTGCGGCCACCTGCACGGCGGCCAGATGGCGCTTGACGCCTTCTTCCATCGCCTCGCGCGCCTGGCGCTCGCCGCGCGAGAGGATGACCCAGCGCGAGCGCCGCCCTTCGGCTTCGGCCTTCAGGCAATCGAGCACGATCTCCAGCGTCGTGGTGAAGGTTTTGCCCGTCTGCCGGGCGAACATGCCGATCTTGAAGCGGGCCTCGTCGGCCAGCCAGCGTTGCTGATAGGGGTAGAGCGTCAGGGCGGGTTTCATAGCAGGCCGTAGACATCCTTGCTGATGCGCTGCACCGTCGCCAGATCGAGGCCGGACTGACCGGCGCGGGCTTCCGATTCCAGTTCCGAGAGGCGGGCTTTGAGCTTCTCCTGCAAATCCAGGCGATGCCGCTTCTGATTGACGCTGGCGCGGGCCAGCGTGGCGATATTTTTGGCGGCCCGGCTCATCATGTCGAGGCGCTCGACCGGGGTGATGTTCGGGTCTTCGGATTCCTGAATGGCGAAAATCGACTCGAACATTTCGCTCTGCACCATGGCAATCACCGCCTCGGAGCGCGAATCCTGTGCGTCATCGGCCGCCTCGACCAGCAGCCGCGCCGCCTCGGTGCTGGCCTTGATGGCGGCGAAGCGCCGCTCGATCTTCTGGCCGTAGCGGTGAATGGCGCTCTTGCTGATGGCGTAGCCGCGCTCGCGCAACATCTCTTCGAGCGCCTGGTAGCCGCTGAAACGGCTATCGGCCAGCGCCCGCTCCAGCCAGCGCCGCACCTCGTCGGGCAGCCCGTCGATGCGGGATCGGCGGGCCATCATGCCACCTGCCGGGCCGCCCCAAGGGTGGCATGCGCCCCCTTGGGGGGCAGTGAAGTGGCGCAGCCACGAACGTGGGGGCCGTTCATCACTCGTTCCAGTACTTTTCGGGGCGAGCGATGCCCGGATCGCAGACCACCGTGTACTCGGCCACATCGACCCCATGCCGCGAGAGATCGGCGAACCAGACGCCCGACGGGTCCTTGGTCAGATCGACCAGCTCGCGGTCGGCCAGGTAGTCCAGCTCCCGCCGCACTTCCAGCGCCGTGGCATCGGGGTAGATGGCGCGCATCACGCCGAGCATGAACTGCTCGCTGGCGGTATGCGGGCGGGCCTTGTTCAGTGTGTTGATGAGATTCCAGCGCATGCCTTCGCGCCGCACCTTGGCGTGGTCAACCATGATTCATTCCTTTCAGTTGTACCGTTTCCAGCTTGTTGTACAGCGCGTCCAGCTTGGCCTCGATGACGCTCTGCCCGCGCACGTAGTCCTCCCGGCGCACGTATTCGAGCGGCAGCGTCGCCTGCATCTTCAGCGCCGCGCGTTCCAGGTCGATCAACTCGCTCGCCAGGCGATCCGACAGCGCCGTGTAGCGGTCGAGTTGTTCACGCAGCGCGCTGCCCGCCGCCTGCCGCGCCGCCTCTTGCGCCGCGAATTTCTCATCCAGGCGCTGATCCGATCGCCGGCCAAAAATCTTGGCGCCCGCGAAAACGCAGCCGAGAAAGCTGATGAACAGGCCGACCAGGAACTCGATCATGGCCCAGGTTTCAATTTGCAATACGCCCATACTCATCGCTCAACCCTCTGCCCGTTCGTCAAAAAAAACGGCCTGCCGCCATGGCGCGCTCCAGTTCCGCCTGACACTCCACACAGGTCTGCACCCCCGGCAACGCCCGGCGGCGCTCGGCGGGGATACGCTCGGCACAAACGGCGCACCGCCTGGCCGATGTTTCACCTCGCCCGGCAGCCGCCCGCCGCGCCTGCGCCGCAAGCGCATCGGCCCGCATCTCCTCCTCGCGCACCCCGGCGCGATCAGCCTCGTCACTCACTGCCGTGGACTCCACAAATACATCGATAACGCCAGAGCCAGTACCTCGAGGGCGAGGAGGCCAAAAATAAACAAGAAAATCATGGCGACTTCCCTGTATGCCAGTCGATGAGGGCGTCGAGCCGGTCTCGACAGGCGTCGTACTGTCCCTTGGCCCCGCTGATCCAGAGCGCGACATCGGTATCGGAGGCAGCGGCCCCATCTTCTGCAACAGCCCCGCCGGCGGGCGCGGGCACAGGGTCGGCAGCGGGGCCGGCGGCAGCGGGGTCGTTGAGCAGGCGCACAAGGCCAGCATCGAGGCAAGGGCGGCCAGTCGACAGTTTTTTGATTTCACGGGCATGGATCTCCAGCGCGGTTTTACGGATGGCCTCGGCTTCCGCCAGGCGGCTTTCCAGCGCATCGCCGCGCTTGCGGGCGGCATCGAGCCGGAACAAGGCATCGTTCAAGGCCAGGCCCTGCTGTTTCTGCTGCTCGGCCTGGATTCGGCCAATCTCCAGATCCTTCCTCCAGCCATTCACCGTCCAGCCCGCCGCGAACAGCAGCCCGGCCAGCGCCACCACCAGCGCCACATCCAGCAGGGCGGCTCTCGACCCGCCGATCATGGCGTCTCCCCCAGGCAGCGCCGAAACTCTGCCTGCCGCCGGGTGGCCAGCCCGGCGCAACCCGAACCCGGTAGCGCGCAGTCCCGGCCTTGAAAGAAGCGCCAACGCAAAATCTCGGCGCAGGCCCCGGCGTAGTCCAGGGCATTCAGCTTCTTCACCAGCGTCGAGCCGCAAAAGGCCGCCGGCCCGATGTTGTAAGCCAGGCTCACATAAGCGTCATACTCGTGCTGCGCGAGCGGCGCCGTCACGCACTGCCGCAACGTCCCCTCGAAACGCTGCACATCGGCGAGCGCGCGCGAGAGCGCCTCTGGCGGCGTCGTCTGGTCGCCCGGCTGCACCGGGCTGCCATCCAGGCGCGTCGTCGAACCGAAGCCGATGGTCGGCTTGTCGCCGGGGAGCGGCGGCGCGGCCCGGCCGGTATAGCCCTCGGTCAGCACGATGCCGACCAGGGCGGCCGCCGAGAGCGACAGCGACACCGGCAGCCAGCGCGGTTGAACGCTCATGGCGCCATCTCCCCCGGCGCGAAGCGCGGCGGCTGCTGCCAGCAGGTCGTGAAGTCGCCCCGGAAGAAGCGGGCGCGAGAGAGCGCCTCATCCGTCGCGTGGCAATAGCCGAAGCCGGCCATCACGCTACGCTGATTGGCGCGCTCCGAGGAAAAGAAGTGGCGGCAGTCGCCGCAGGTCATCGCCCCTTCTCCCCGCTCGCGGGGAGAAGCCCGGGATGAGGGGCCGGCATTCGACGGGGTGGTCATGCCCGCAGTGTCGCGCTCGCGTGGGCGCGGCGTCTTGTGAACGCGTTCACAAGATGGCGTGGGCAGGCCGGGGAGCGGGGTGGTTTCCATGCCCGCAGTGTCGCGCGCGGGCAGGGGGAGCTTCCATTAACCGGGGTTAAGGATGGGAGGGCGGTTAGCTGGTGTTGGGCATTGCTGCGCTCAGTAGGGCCGTAGGATGGGTAGAGCAAAGCGAAACCCATCGCCACGCGGGCGTGGGGTGGAGGATTGATGGGTTTCGCTACGCTCTACCCATCCTACGCTGGCTGTTTTCTACGCTTGCTGCCGGGAGACATAGGCTGGCTTGGTCACCAACGAAATTCTGGCCACTCGGAAAAATCCACTAGATCTCGAGGTTGAGCGTTTTGCTTTGCTGCCTCCTCTGCCATAAACCGTTCAAAATCTAGGTACTTTGGCGAAAATGGCGAGATGTCATCCAGAATCGACGGAAGGCGACGGAACCTAGCCTTACCATCCTTAGCCCCAACACTCGTCACTTAACAACCATTTTGAGGTATCCTGTCCACTTTTCCCGACAGGAGAACCGTACATGGCCCGAACGCTTGCAGCCCTTGGG
>WQUQ01000139.1 GCA_009782025.1 Desulfobulbus sp.
CCAATTTCCATTAAAAACTTGAATAGTTAAAACCAGACAAATCCAGACTTATATAGGCTATCGAGGTAAAATTATTTCAGTTTCTATTGCGAAATAGAATCAGATGGTCAGATTTCGGTCGGCGTCAACACGTGAAAGACTACTGTCGCAGGTGAATCATCATCCGCTGCAACGAAAAACACCCGCATCCGGGGTAGCCGCGGCGACTGCCGCAGCTACCACCGTCAGTGCGCTTTCTTGCAATAGCCGGCAACCAGACCCAGCAACTCGCCCTCGTCATAGGGTTTGCCGAGATAGTGATTGGCCCCGACCTCGAAAGCGTAGTTGCGGTGTTTCTCGGCCGTGCGCGACGTAATCATGATCACCGGCAGATGACGCAGGCGCTCGTCGGCGCGCAGGTTGCGGACGAAATCGAAACCGTCCATGCGCGGCATCTCGATGTCCGAAAGAATCACATCCGGCAATTCGTCGATCAGTTGCTCCAGCGCATCGACGCCATCCTTGGCCAGCAGCACGCGATAGCCTTCGCGGGCCAGCAGGCGGCTGGTGATCTTGCGCACCGTCAGCGAATCGTCGACCACCATCACCGTCGGCAGCCGCGCCTCCGCCGTCACGACCGGCGTCGCGGCGGGGGCGCCGCCGGTCAACGACAGCAACGACACGACGCTTCGGCTGGCCAGCGCCACCGGATTGAGGATCAGCACCACGCGGCCATCGCCGAGCACCGTGGCGCCGGCGATGCCGACCACCCGGGCGAGCTGGGCGCCGATGTTCTTGACCACGACTTCCTGATTGCCGCGCAATTCATCGACCTGCACGGCGACCCGCTGCGTACCGGAACGCAGCAGCAGCACCCAGTAGCGGCGGCGTTCCTCCGGCTGCGCCGCGCTGGCGCCGAGCAGATGCGGCAGGAAGTACAGCGGATAGTGGTGCCCCTGCCACTCGGCCTCCCCTTTTTCTCGCAGGGTCGCCAGTTGCTTGTCCTTGAGTTCCTGCACCTGCTCGATCATCGTCGAGGGGATCGCGTACAACTCGGCGCCGACGCGAACCAGCAGGGCTTGCGTGACCGCCAGGGTCAGCGGCAGATAGAGGCGGAAGGTCGTGCCGCGTCCGGGTTCGGTGGCGATTTCGATGCGCCCGCCGAGGGCTGCGACTCCCGTTTTGACCACGTCCATGCCGACGCCGCGCCCGGCCACCTGGCTCAGTTCGACCGACGTCGAGAAACCGGGCTGGAAAATGAAATCGAGCAAGGCATTCGGTTCGATGGCCTGTCCCGGCTGCAATAGGCCCATGGCCTCGGCCCGCTCGCGGATGCGCTGCGCATCGAGACCGCGGCCATCGTCGGCCAGCGACAGGATGATTTCATTGCCTTCCTGCACCAGCGCCAGCGTGATTTCACCCGTTTCGTCCTTGCCCGCCGCCAGCCGCTGTTCGCGGTTTTCCAGGCCGTGCGTGACGGCGTTGCGCAGCATGTGCTCGATCGGCCCGAGCATCTTGTCCAGCACCGAGCGGTCGATTTCCACCTGGCCGCCGACCAGATCGAGATTGGCGCGTTTGCCGACCTCCTTGGCCGTTTGCCGGACGATGCGGTAGAAACGCTCGGCCTGGCTGGCGAAAGGCAGCATGCGCACGCCCATCAATTCCTGCTGCAAGCTGCGATTGAGGCGGGCCTGGGCAAGAATGGCGGCATTGGCATCGTCGAGGCTCTTCAACAGGCTCTGCTGCACCGTGGCGACGTCGTTGACCGACTCGGCCATGAATCGGGTCAGTTCCTGGAAGCGGGTAAAGCGGTCGAGTTCGAGCGGATCGAATTCCGCCTTGCCGTCATGCGTCTGGGCGACGCGCGCCTGGATCTGGCCTTCGGCCTGTATCTCGATCTCGCGCAACTGACGACGCAGGCGGATGACGTTTTCCGTCAGATCGAGCAGCGAGGTTTTCAGGCTGCGCATTTCGCCCTCGATCCGGGCGCGGGCGATGGACAGTTCGCCGGCCTCGTTCACCAGGCGGTCGATCAAATCAGCCCGCACGCGCAACGTGGCCAACTGGCCGCCGGTTTCGCCTTCGCCTTCGCCATCGGTTTCGGCCGCGCCGGGCGCGATGTCGGCACTGACACCGACCGCCGCCGCATCGGCCGTACCCGTCCCGACGGCTGGCTGGCTCTGTGGCCCGGCGCGCAGGCTTTCGACGGCCGCGGCCAGGGTATCGCAACCGCTCTCGATTTCGTCGATGGCCGCGCTGTCGGCGACGCCGGCCCGCATCGCCTCATCGACCCGGGTTTCCAACTGATGCGTGACTTCGCCGAGGGTCAGCGCCCCGGCCATGCGGGCATTGCCCTTGAAGGTGTGCAGCAGGCGCGCGATCGCATGCGGCGCCGCCGCATCGGCCGGATCGGCCCGCCAGGCGCGCAATTGCTCGGTGAGGGCAGGCAGTTGGTCGCCGGCTTCCTCAAGGAAGATCGGCAGCAGTTGCTCGTCCAGTTCGTCGGCCAACTGTGGCGCGGGCGCAACGTGCGGCGCTGGCGTCGCGCCGGCAGACGCCGGGGCGGCGATCTCCTCGGGCAGGGGAATGATGTCGGCGCTGGCCGCTGCCGGTTCAATCGGCGGCGGGGCATGGAAAATATCCTCAAGGGCGCCGATCAGCCGCGATTCGTCTTCCGGCGCCCGTTGCAAGGCCAGCCCGGCGAACATCGATTCGAGCGCAAATACGGCCTGGCGCACGGTTTCCAGGCCATCGATGTCGTCCGGTCTGGGCGCGTGTTCGCGCCGCAGCAAGGCATGCTCCAACGCCGCGGCCAGATGGTGCAGCGGCATCAGGCCGACCGTTGCGGCAATCCCGGCCAGGGTATGAGCCGCTCGCGTCGCCTCGAAGGTCGTCGGCGCCAGCGGGTTGATTTCGAGCGCGGCCTGGCTGTCGACCAGGGTTTGCAGGTAGCCGCGCGCCTCGTCGACGAAAACGTCATACAGCGTCGGCGATGCCGTTACCGTTGGCGGCAATGCTTCCGGTTCGGGCGCTGGCGGCTCAGGCTCAGGCTCAGGCTCAGGCTCAGGCTCAGGCTCAGGCTCAGGCTCAGGCTCGGGTTCGGGTTCGGCCAGCAGGGTTGCATCGGCCACGTCAAGTACAGCAACGCTATCGCCCGGATCGAGCAAATCGAGCATCGGCTCGTCAAGCGTCCACGTCGCCGCCTCGGTTGCTGGCTTGGCAACCGGCTCGGCAACCGCGACGGTCGGCGTTGCCACGGACGAGACGGCCTCTTCGGCGCCGCGCAGGCGGCGGGCCAGCGCCACCAGCGCCGTGGTATCGGGAACGCTGCCGTCGCCGGCGCCGAGATGATTCACCCAAGCGCCGAACAAGGTATGGGCATCGTCGATCATCTGGAGCAGTTCCGGCGTCGGCTTCTGTTCCTGACGCAGCCAGAGATTCAGGGTCTGCTCCAGTTCCCAGGCGGTCTCGCCGAGATCGGTCAGCCCCACCATGCGGCCGCTGCCTTTGAGGGTGTGCGTGGCGCGGCGGATGGTCGTCAGCGCTTCAATGTCGGTCAGATCGCGACGCAGCGCCGCATGCTGGTCGGCCATGGAAGCCAGCACTTCATTGGCTTCCTCAAGGAAGATGGCCAGCAGTTCGGCATCGATTTCCTCATGGCTCGACTCGGCCAGTTGCAGGGTTTCGGCCGATGGTTTCGGGGTCTCGCTGGTTTTGCTGGTTTTGCTGGTTTTGCTCGTCAGTCCCGACAAGACGGCATCGACGGCAGCGCCGGTATCGAGCGCCGCCAGCGCGGCTTTGGCCGACTCGCCGAGCTGATGATCGGCAACCAGATCGGCATCCTGCTGGATGGCCTTGAGGTTGTTGCGGATTTCCTTCTGCAAGCGCTGATCCTGCGGCGCTTCCCGGAGGGCTTCGGCCAGGGCCTGGGTGTTTCGCGCCTGTTGGGCAAGTTGCGCCTCGACCGTTGGCGTCGGAATGATGTTTTCGCTCTCGTCCTCGGCTTCGACGACCCCTTCGCCGTCGCCATCGAGGCGACGGATGAAGGCAGCGAAATCGGTTTCACCGTTTTGCAAGGCATCGACGAAGAAGCCGAGCAGCGACAATTGGCTGGCGACCCGCTCGAAATCCTCGGCCACCGGCTGATAGTCGGGCTGGGCGAACTGACGGATGCGTTCGCCGCACTCGTCGAGGCTGGCGATGGCGCCGAAATGGCCCAGCATCGCCAGGGCGCCGCCGACCTGTTTGAGCGGCGCTTCGAGCGCCCCCAGGTCGTGGGCCTTGGCCGGATTGCGGAAGAAGGCGTCGAGCGCCTGCTCGATTTGCGCCAGGTTGTTCTGGATTTCGCGCCCGACCTGGCCGATCAGCAGTTTCTCCTGTGCCCTGCGCGTCATCTCGTCGAGCAGCGGGATGTCGGCGCCGGCTGCGACCGGCTTGCCGGCAATGCAGGCGTAGAGGCGAGCGACCATCAGGTCGACCTGCTGGGCGAAATCGGTGCCGAGGCGCTTGAAGTTTTCCTGGGCGTTTTGCAGCAGCAGGACGGTCGTCGCGACCTCCATCGCCACGGCGTCGTTGTAACGCGACGGGGCTTCGAGCAGCCAGTTGGCGATGGCGCCCAGCCCCTGCCCCAGACGCTTGAGGTCGGTGTGGCCAATCTCGCCGCTGAACGCGGCGCACAGCCGGGCATGGTCGGCAAAGCCGGCGAGGCTGCCGGCGCTGCCGCTACAGAATTTGTTCCACGACTCCTCGGCCGCCGCCAGGGCGTCGCGCAGCTTGCGCAAGGCGGCTTCCTGCGGGGCTGGCGTCGCCATCGCGGCGGGCGGCATCAGCGCCGGCAAAGCGAAGGTGGATTGTACGGCGGCAACCAGCGGCGAGTGTTCGGCCGGCGTGCGAGCCACGTAATACAGCGCTTCGCGCATGACGCGTTCGGCGATATTGCTCGAACCGTTGAGCAGGCGGCGAATCTGGGCGTCGATGCGGGAGCAGAGATGGCGGGCGGCGGTATCGCTGCGCAGGGTCGGTTCTTCAAGCGCATCGAGAAAGGCCAGGGTGACCCACCAGAAGGTTCGCGCCGTCTGGCTGGCCTGGCGCGACTCGATGTCGGCCAGCGCCTTGCGCATCACCGACAGACCAGCGTCACTGCCGGCCGGACTGCGCAGCCACTGCAACAGGCCCTTCTGGTAGGCGGCGCGGTCAGCCTTCAGGCTGGCCATCGCCGACGCCGCATCGAGCGTCGGCGCAGCCGGCCGCCGCGGCGGCCGCAAGGAAAGATCGGGGTAGAACAGGTCGGCCGCATGCGTGACCGCCACGCCGCGCGCCCGCGCCAGCGCCTGATAGGCATCGAGCAGGCGCA
>WQUQ01000140.1 GCA_009782025.1 Desulfobulbus sp.
GTGGGGGCAGCGCGGCGACTGGTTGATCCAGCATGACGACGGAGAATACGGCATCGTCGGCGCGGCGCTGTTCGCCGCCACCTATGACATCCTGCACGCCCCGCAGAAAACATGACACACGATATTTTTGTCAGCTATTCCACCCAGGACAAACTGTTCGCCGACGCCCTCGTACACCGGCTTGAAAAAGCCGGCTACCGCTGCTGGTACGCGCCGCGCGACATCGCTGCGGGCGTTCCCTGGCCGCAGGCCATCAGCCAGGTCATCCGCGAGGTACCGCTGATGCTGCTGATTTTTTCCGAGTCATCCAACCGTTCGGACGAAATCTCCCGCGAACTGGCCCTGGCTTCCAGCAACAAACGCATCGTGCTGCCGGTACGCATCGAGAACGTGCAGCCCGGCATCGGGCTGGAATATCACCTGGCCGACCGGCATTGGCTGGATGTTCACGGCCTGGAGGAAGACGCGGCCATCAACCGTGTGCTGGAAGGACTGGAGCGCTACGCCCACATTTTTGCCGGCGCGCGGCCGCGCTGGGCAGTGCAGAGGTATTTCACCGGAGGCATTCCCATTTCTGCCGGTGTGCGGCCCAGTGAAGCATCCGCGCAAGCCGCCGCCGCGCCGTCGCCGGACGCGCCGGCAGAGAAAAAAGCCTTCGGCTGGCGGGTGGCCTCTTTCCTACTGATTCTGCTCGCCGTCGCGATCACCTTCCTTGTCTGGCAGGGTCGGACGCGCGTCGCGTCGCAGGACGCCGCGCCAGCGCTGGCGCCTCATGCAACCGTTTTCACCGGCAACAACGGCGTGAACATCGCCGTCGTCCCCACGGCTGACGGCAAGGCCGCGCTGCTTCGCGTCCAGGGCATCAACCACTCCATCGACAATGTCGTGTTTCTGGCGGAAAAGGCCGATGACGGCCGCCGTACCAACTTTGGCATCACGCTGGATGGGCGCTACTGGCTTCTGGTGTGGAGCGAAAACGCCTCATCCGACATCCGGGCCGCGTTACCCGGCATACGCGACGAAATGATTTTGTCGTATGACGAAAAGGCGTCCAGGGCGCTGAATCTGGCGCTGCTGGCCCAAGCCTATGAAAAACAGAAACAAGAGGGCGTTCAGGCCAGGCTCGCTCGTTTCGACAAGGACAAAGCCATGGCCCGCGCCGAGGCCAGGATCAAGGAAGCCGACGACGACGCCTCCCGCGCCTGCGGCATGACCGTCAAGACGACGGTGAACTGGGGCAGCATCAACGAAGACCAAATGAAGCGCCTGGGCCAAGACATCGGCGGCTTCTGCGCCACGGTAGCCGATTCGGCGCGGCGAATATGCGCGGGTAATGACAGTGACAAATTCAGGGGCTGGCTGGCCGGGAACGCCAGCATCACCTGCCAGTTCGGCGACAAGCTCACACTGGACGCCCAGGACGGCAGAATCGTGTTCACCACCGCGGAATCCAAACCCAATCAGGATGACTTTGTCTGGCAGTACCTGCGCGCTCAGTAACATAAATGCTCCAGCCATCACCGGCGTCATTCTGGCGGGCGGTCTCGGTTGGCGCATGGGGGGCGTGGACAAAGGCTTGCAATGCTTCGCCGGGCGGCCGCTGGCGGCCCACGTCGCCGAGCGCCTGGGGCCGCAGGTTGATGAACTGCTGATTAACGCCAACCAGAACGCCGCCGCCTATGCCGCGCTCGGCTACCCGGTGGTGGCCGACCGCATTGCCGGTTTCGCCGGGCCGCTGGCTGGTCTGCACGCTGCCCTGAGCGTTGCCCGGCACCCGCTGGTCGTGACGGTTCCCTGTGACTCACCCTTCCTGCCGGTCGATCTGGTCGCCCGTCTGGCGGCGGCGCTGGCCGATGGCGACCACGTTATCGCCATTGCCCGCAGCGCGGAGCGCGTTCATCCGGTCTTTTGCCTCTGCCAGCGCTCGCTCGCAGCGCCGCTCGCCGCCTTCCTGACGGCTGGCCACCGGCGCTTCGGCCAGTGGCTCGACGAGCAGCGCGCGAGCGAAGTCCTCTTTCCCGACGAAGCCGCTTTCGCCAACATCAACACCGTTGCCGATCTGGCGCTTTTGGCGCCCCGCAACTGACACTGCACGGCGCCGGCGATCCGGCTTAGAGCCTGTTTGCGATCTCGGCGCGAGGTGTGCGGGATGCGGATTGGGATGGGCTGCAAGGCGCAAGCCGCAGCCAATGGTTGTGCCATTGGCAAGGGTTGCAACGCAGCAGACCGCCCAAGCCCGCGCCTGCACGCCCGTGCAGGGATCGCAAACAGGCTCTAATATAGGCGCACCGCATTCCGATCGGGACCGCCATGACTCGCCGCTTTCCGTTGCATGTCCATATTTCGGCGTTGTTTCTGCTGCTGTTCCTGATGGTTGGCGGCCTGATCGGCATCCTCGGTTACTCGACCGCCAGCAACATCCTGAAAGACACGGCCGACGAGATGAACCGCCGGATCGGCCGGGAAGCCGAAAGCGCCCTGGTCAACCTGCTTGCGCCCGCCGAGATGGCCGCCCGCCTGTTCAGCCGTAGCCGTCTCACCGCGGCCACCACGCTGGAGCAGCGGTTGCTCATCCTGCCGCTGATGCGCGAGGCGCTACGCCAATCGGCGGCGCTCAACAGCCTCTACATCGGCTATGGCAACGGCGATTTCTTCATACTGTTACGCCTGCGGAACGACGCCGAGCGCCGCCAGTTCAACGCCCCGGCGGCCAGCGCCTACATGGTGCGGAGTATCGACCGGCCGGACGGCGAGGCGCGCGGCCGCCGCATTTTCCTCGACAACGCGCTGAACGCCTTGCGCATCGACGAAGATCCCGATTACCCGCATGGCTACGATCCTCGCCGCCGCAGTTGGTATCGTGCGGCAGAAGTTTCCGCCGGCCAGGTCAAGACGGGTCCCTATGTCTTCTACACCACCCGGCAGGTCGGCATGAACATCGCCAACCGCTCGGAAAACGACCCGACGACGGTGGTCGGCGCCGACATCGAGTTGGCAACGCTTGACGACCTGCTGCTCCGGCAACTGCCGACGCCGGGATCCGACATCGCGCTGGTGGACAAGAGCGGCCGCATCATTGCCTACCACCGGCCCCGCCCCGGACCAACCACCCAGGACATCGCAGGCAAGGCCGATCTGCCGCCGATGAGCGAACTGTCGCCGACCTTGCGCGCCCTTGCCCCGTTCCTCGACACCGACATTTCCGAGCGGGGCAGCCTGCATAACCTGGTCATCGACGGGGCGACCTGGCATGCCGCGATCAACCCGGTGATGCTGGAGGGCGCCGAGCCGCTCTACCTGATCACCGCCATTCCCGACAGCGAGTTGATGGTCGCCGCCAACCGGCTACTGGCCCAGGTGCTGATCGCCATCCTGTTTGTCATGGCCCTGGCGATCCCGGCGACCTGGATGCTCGCCCGCGGCATTACCGGGCCGCTGCGCAAACTGGCCTTTGATGCCGAGTCGATCCGCCGCTTTGATTTCGTCAAGCCGATCACCGTCGACTCGCTGGTCACGGAAATCGCCGAATTGGCAACGACGATGGCCGGCATGAAACGCACCATCCGCCGTTTTCTCGACATCAGCGCGACGGTCGCCGGCGAAAGCGATTTCACCCGCCTGCTGCCCAGCCTGCTGAGCGAAACCATTTCCGCGGCCGAGGCCGAGGCCGGCATCCTTTATCTCGCCGATGGCGACAACCTGACGCCGGCCGCAGCGCTGTTCGGCGACGGCACGTCGCTGCCCGGAACGGCGTCCGCCATCGCCACCGCCGCGGGTTCGCCGCTCGCCACCGCCCTGAGCGTCGGCCGTGCCAGCGACATGGCGCTGGCCGCCGACGAGGTCGAGGCGCTCGGGCTGACGGCGGCGGCGAATGCCTGCCACGCCAGCCACGTCATCGCCGTGCCCTTGCTCAACCGCCAGGACGTTCTGGTCGGCGCGGTGCTGCTATTTACCCGCCAGGCCGCCGACGAGGCCCGGCTCAGCTTCGTCGAAGCGCTCTCCGGCTCGGCCGCGGTATCGCTGGAAAACAAGGCATTGATCCACGAGCAGAAGGCGCTGTTCGAGGCCATGATCCAACTGATCGCTGGCGCCATCGACGCCAAGAGTCCCTACACCGGCGGCCACTGCGCCCGCGTGCCGGAACTGACCAAGATGCTGGTGCAAGCCGCCTGCGCGGCCGAGGATGGCCCGTACAAGGATTTCCAGCTCGATGCCGCCGGTTGGGAAGCGGTACACGTCGCCGCCTGGCTGCACGATTGCGGCAAGGTGACGACGCCGGAATACGTGGTGGACAAGGCGACCAAGCTGGAAACGCTGTACGACCGCATCCACGAGGTGCGCATGCGCTTCGAGGTACTCAAGCGCGACGCCGAGATCGCCTGCCTCAAGGCCATCGCCGCCGGCGTCCCGGAAACCGAGGCGCGCGCCCGGCTGGCCGCCGAATGGCAGGCGCTCGACGCCGATTTCACCTTCATCGCCGAATGCAACGAGGGCGGCGAGTTCATGGCCCCGGAACGGCTGGCCCGGCTGCAAACAATCGCCGACCGCGCCTGGCGGCGCACGCTCGATGATCGCATCGGCATCTCGCATGAGGAAAAGGAACGCAAGGCACGTACCCCGGCTCCATTGCTGCCGGTCGACGAGCCGCTGCTGGCCGACCGGCCGGACCACCGCTTCGAGCGCGGCCCCGGCGACCGCATGCCGCCCGACAACCGCTGGGGCTTCCGCATGGCGGTGCCGGAACTGCTGTACGACAAGGGTGAACTGCACAACCTGTCGGTAGCCCGCGGCACGCTGTCGGCGGAGGAACGCTACAAAATCAACGAGCACATGGTGCAAACCTACATGATGCTGACTGCGTTGCCCTTCCCGAAACACCTGCGCGACGTGCCGGAAATCGCCTCCTGCCACCACGAGACGATGGACGGCAAGGGCTATCCCCGCCGCCTGACCCGCGAGCAGATGGGGCCGGTGGCGCGAATGATGGCCATCGCCGATATTTTCGAGGCATTGACCGCCGTCGACCGGCCGTACAAGAAAGGCAAGACGCTGACCGAATCGCTGACCATCATGGCCCGCATGCGCGACACGGCCCACATCGATGCCGAGCAGTTTGAGCTATTCCTGCGCGCCGGCGTTTGGCGCGACTACGCCAATCGTTTCATGCGCCCGGAACAGATCGACGAGGTTGACATCGAAATCTACCTGAACGCCTGATTGTTATATTAACCAGGCAATTCAATAGGTTCATTTTTGTGAATATCAAGCGGCATATTGGATTTTGGGATGTTTGAACCAGCTTTTGACTCGTTCTGGGCGGTT
>WQUQ01000141.1 GCA_009782025.1 Desulfobulbus sp.
GTTTGAAGTGGCGGACGAGGATGTGGCGTTGGCGTAGCGCCAGAGCCAGTTCGCCGGCATCGCGTTGCGGGTGGCGGGCGAAGATGAAGTTGGCGGCCGAAGGCAGCACCTCGAAGCCGATGCCGGTCAGGCGGGCGACCAGTTGCTCGCGGTTGGCGATGACCTGGCGGCAGGCTTCTCGGAAATATTCCTCATCTTCGATGGCGGCAGTTGCGCCGACAATCGCCAGACGGTCGAGCGGATAGGAGTTGAAACTGTTTTTGACCCGCTCCAGAGCCTCGATCAAGTCGGCATGACCGATGGCGTAGCCGACGCGCAGGCCGGCCAGGGAGCGCGACTTGGACAGGGTATGCACGACCAGCAGGTTGTCGTGGCGCTCGGTCAGCGGAATCGCCGAATTGCTGCCAAACTCGCCGCCGAAGTCGATATAGGCTTCGTCGATGACGACGACCGAATCCGGGTTGGCGCTGGCGATGCGGGCGATGGCAGCCAGCGGCAGCAGGCGGCCGGTCGGGGCGTTGGGGTTGGCGATGATGATGCCGCCGTTGGGTATCCGGCAATACGCCTCGGGGTCGAGCGAAAAATCGTCGGCGAGCGGGATCGTGCGGTGGGCGATGCCGTACAGGCCGCAGTAGACCGGGTAGAAGCTGTAGGTGATGTCCGGGAACAGGATCGGCTGCTCATGCTTGAAGAGGGCCATGAAGATGTGCGCCAGCACTTCGTCCGAACTGTTGCCGACGAAGACCTGTTGCGCCGCGACGGCGTAGCGTTTAGCGATGGCGGCTTTGAGCAGGTCGGCGTTGGGGTCGGGGTAGAGGCGCAGGCGGCTGCCGTCGTCGCCCAGTTCGGCGCGGATTGCGGCCAGCACCCTGGGCGAGGGCGGGCAGGGGTGTTCGTTGGTGTTGAGCTTGATGAGGTTGGCGATCTTGGGCTGTTCGCCCGGCACGTAGGGGGTGAGGTCGCGGACGACCTGGCTCCAGAAGCGGCTCATGGGATTTCGCGGGATTGAGGTAAAAGCGGGGTAAGAGCGGGAGAGAAGAGGAGAGGCGGGGCGAGAGGCGGGTGAAATGGTATCATGGCCGCCCGATTCACCGTTTTTGATGCTGTCATGCGGCCAGCCGAAATCACCCGTAACACCCTGGAGACGCGGATCACCGTCCGTCTCGACCTCGATGGAACCGGCCAGGGCCGGTTCGCCACCGGCGTTCCCTTTCTCGATCACATGCTCGACCAGATCGCCCGTCACGGCCTGATCGACCTCGACATTACCGCCCAGGGCGATCTGCATATCGACGCCCACCACACGGTTGAGGACATCGGCATCACCTTCGGCCAGGCGCTGGCCAAAGCCTGGGGCGACAAGAAGGGGTTGACCCGCTACGGCCACAGTTACGTGCCGCTCGATGAGGCGCTGTCAAGGGTGGTCATTGATTTGTCTGGCCGGCCGGGGCTGGAATTCAACGTCGATTTCACGCGGCCGACCATCGGCCAGTTCGAGGTCGATCTGGTGGCCGAGTTTTTCCACGGCCTGGTCAACCATGCCGGCATCACGCTGCACATCGACAATCTACGCGGCAAGAACGCCCACCACCAGGCCGAGACGATTTTCAAGGCTTTCGGCCGGGCGCTGCGCATGGCGGCGACGCCCGATCCGCGCATGGCCGGTTGCCTGCCCTCGACCAAAGGGGCGCTGTGAGCATTGCCGTCATCGACTACGGCATGGGCAATCTGCGCTCGGTGTCGAAGGCGCTGGAACATGTCGCCGGGGCCGTGCCGGTCGTCGTGACCGCTGATCCGGCCGTGGTCGCTGCCGCCGAGCGCGTGGTTTTCCCCGGCCAGGGGGCGATGCCCGACTGCATGCGCGAACTGGCGGCCCGCCATCTCGCCGCCGCCGTGCTGCAAGCCGCGCGCGACAAGCCTTTTCTCGGCATCTGCGTCGGCCAGCAGATGCTGTTCGAGCGCAGCGAAGAAGGCGATGTCGCCGGTCTCGGCGTGTTTCCCGGCACGGTCCGCCGCTTTCCCGAAGCGCGCATGGTCGATGCCCGGGGCGAGCGCCTGAAGGTGCCGCACATGGGCTGGAACACGGTGCGGCAACGGCCGCACGCGCTGTGGTCGGGTATTGCCGACGACGCCCGCTTTTACTTTGTGCACAGTTATTGCGTACAGCATGACGATCCGGCGTTGACGACCGCCACGACGGACTATGGCCTGCCCTTTACCTGTGCGGTGGGGCGGGATAATATTTTCGCGGTGCAATTTCATCCCGAGAAAAGCGCGCGCGACGGCCTGCAACTCCTGAAAAACTTTGTCGAGTGGCAACCCTGAGTTGTCCTGTTTCACGACGGCTGACTATTTCCCCAATCGTTCCCCCATGCTGATTATTCCCGCGATTGACTTGAAGGACGGGCAGTGCGTCCGCCTCAAACAGGGCCTGATGGACCAGGCCACCATCTTTTCCGACAGCCCGGCCGAACAGGCGCGACACTGGCTCGACCAGGGCGCGCGCCGCCTCCATCTGGTCGACCTGAACGGCGCTTTCGCCGGCAAGCCGAAAAATGCGGCGGCGATCAAGGCCATTCTGGCCGAGGTCGGCGACGACATTCCGGTGCAACTGGGCGGCGGCATCCGCGACCTCGACACCATCGAGGCCTGCCTCGACGGCGGTTTGTCCTACGTCATCATCGGTACCGCCGCGGTGAAGAATCCCGGCTTTCTGCACGACGCCTGCATCGCCTTTCCCGGCCACATCATCGTGGGGCTGGATGCCAGGAACGGCAAGGTGGCAACCGACGGCTGGTCGAAACTGACCGGCCACGATGTCGTCGATCTCGGCAAGAAGTACGAGGATTACGGCGTCGAAGCCATCATCTACACCGACATCGGCCGCGACGGCATGCTGACCGGCCTCAATATCGACGCCACCGTGCGCCTGGCCCAGGCGCTGACCATTCCGGTGATCGCCTCTGGCGGCCTGTCGTCGCTTGCGGACATCCGGGCGCTGTGCGCCATCGAGGGCGAGGGCGTGGTCGGCGCCATCGCCGGCCGCGCCGTTTATGACGGCTCTCTCGATTTCAAGGCGGCGCAGGATCTCGCCGACGAGTTGGGGGGCTGATGCTGGCCAAGCGCATCATCCCCTGTCTCGATGTCACCGCCGGCCGCGTCGTCAAGGGCACCAATTTCGTCGATCTGCGCGATGCCGGCGATCCCGTCGAGATCGCCCGCCGCTACGACGAGCAGGGCGCCGATGAGGTGACTTTTCTCGACATCACGGCATCCTCCGATCAGCGCGACATCATTCTGCACATCGTCGAAGCCTGCGCCGAGCAGGTTTTCATTCCGCTCACCGTCGGCGGCGGCGTGCGCCGGGTCGAGGACGTGCGCCGCCTACTCAACGCCGGGGCCGACAAGGTGTCGATCAATACCGCCGCGGTGCAGAACCCCGATCTGGTTTTTGATGCCTCGAGCAAGGTCGGCGCCCAGTGCATCGTCGTCGCCATCGACGCCAAGCAGGTCGGGCCGGACGAGTGGCACGTGTTCACGCACGGCGGGCGCAACGACACCGGGCTGGACGCCATCGCCTGGGCGCAGCGGGTCGAGGCGCTGGGGGCGGGTGAAATTCTGCTGACCAGCATGGATCGCGACGGCACCAAGAATGGCTTCGACCTCGCGCTGACGCGCCGCGTCTCCGACGCCGTGCGGATTCCGGTCATCGCCTCGGGCGGCGTCGGCAATCTGCAACATCTGGCTGATGGCGTGACCGAAGGGCGGGCCGATGCGGTGCTGGCCGCCTCCATTTTCCATTTCGGCGAATACACCGTGCGTCAGGCCAAGGATTACATGGCCGCGCGCGGTATCGAAGTGCGCCGGTAATGGCCGATCTCGACCCCTCCCTGCCGTGGCTGGAAGCGCTCAAATGGGACGCCGACGGCATGATCCCGGCCATTGCCCAGGACGCCGGCGGCCGGGTGGTGATGTTCGCCTGGATGAACCGCGAATCGCTGCAAGAAACGGTACGCTGCGGCTACGCGGTATACTGGTCGCGTTCCCGTCGGCGTCTGTGGCGCAAGGGTGAGGAATCGGGGCACGGGCAGAAAGTGCTGGCGATCCGCGCCGATTGCGATGGCGATGTGCTGTTGCTGGCGATCGAACAGGTCGGCGGCATCGCCTGTCACACCGGACGGGAAAGCTGTTTTTTCAATGAGTTGCAGGGAGAACGCTGGGTTTGCACTGACCCGGTATTGAAACCCCCCGAGGAAATCTACGCAAAATGAGCACGCACGACATCCTGCACCGCCTTTCCGCTACCCTGGCTTCGCGCCGCAACGCCGATCCCGAGAAATCCTATACCGCCAAGCTGTTTTCCGAAGGCCCCGATTCGATCCTGAAGAAAATCGGCGAGGAATGCGCCGAACTCATCATGGCCGGCAAGGAAGGCAAACGCCTGAAAGTGGTCTGGGAATCCACCGACGTCATCTATCACGTGCTGGTTCTGCTTGCTTTCTACGGCCTCTCCATCGAGGACGTGTCGCAGGAAATGCGCCGCCGCGAGGGCATTTCCGGGATCGACGAAAAGGCGGCGCGGAGCAACAAATGAGCGACTGCCTGTTCTGCCGCATCGCCGCCGGCAGCATTCCGAGCCAGAAGGTGTATGAGGATGACGAAATGCTGGTTTTCCGCGACATCGCCCCGGCCCGCCCGGTGCATGTCCTGCTCATCCCCAGGAAGCACATCGCCTCGCTGGCCTCGGTCACGCCCGAGGACGCGCCGCTGCTCGGGCGCATGCTCGCCCGCGCCAACGCCATCGCCATCGCCGCGGGCAGCCCGGACGGCTTTCGCCTTATCATCAACACCGGGTGGATTGGCGGGCAGGAAGTGCCGCACCTGCACCTTCACATCATCGGCGGACCGAACCCGGTCGGCCCCATGCTCAAGCGCAGCGAGGAGTAAACATCATGGGCAGTCTTTCCATTTGGCACTGGCTGATCGTTCTGGTCATCGTCATGCTCGTTTTCGGCACCAAGAAACTGCGCAACATCGGCGAGGATCTCGGCGGCGCCGTCAAGGGCTTCAAGGAAGGCATGAAAGAGGCCAATGCCGACGCCCCGCCGGCCGCCCCGCAAGTTCCGCCCAAGGTCGGCGAAACCATCGATGTCGAGGTCAAGGAAAAGACCACGAGCTAGGGCGAGTTCGGTTCAAATGCTTACACAATCTGGCGCCGCTTCCCCCCATCCCAACCTTCCCCCGCCAGCGGGGGAAGGGGCTTTGTTCCCTCCCCTGCTTGCGGGGGAGGGCTAGGGTCAATACTGTTTCCTTAA
>WQUQ01000142.1 GCA_009782025.1 Desulfobulbus sp.
TCAACAGCAACACCCCCGGCACCCTGTCCCTCGACGGGCAAGGCGACATCGTTGCCCTGATTATCGCGCCGGGCGCTGCATTGGCCGGCCAATCCCGGCCCAGCAACAACGTCGCCGATTACCTCGACGACCTCAACGGCAATCCGGCCACCAGCAACCGCGATGGCAGCAACGCCTATTTCTCCGGCCCCGCCAGCAGCCAGTTCAACGACCGCCTCATCGCCATCGACCGCCACACCCTGATGAATGCCCTGGCTCCGCTCATCCTCGGCACGATTCGCCAGAGCGTGCGTGCTACCGGCGGTTTACTGCCCTTTGCCGACGGCAACGGCGACGGCCTTCCCGATCCAGGCAATCTGAGCGGGCGCTTTCCCTATCGTTACAACGATCCGCCGCCGCCCGCCGATGGCGATCCTCCATTATCCTTGGATGCTTGTGGCGGCGGCGGTCCGTGCTGGTACGACGCGCTGCTGGGCAACGGCTGGTTTCCGCTGCTGACCTACACCGTTGCCGAAGATCGCGCCAGCGCCACGATCACGCTCGATTTCAACGGAAAGACGATGAATCTGCCATGACCCGCCACCGTTCTCTCCACGACCGCAACCAGGGTTTCTCCCTGGTCGAACTGGCTATCGTCCTCATCATCTTCACGCTGCTGGCGGGCGGCCTGCTGATGACCCTGAGCGCCCAGCAGGAAATCCAGCGCCTGAACCAGGTCCGCCGCCAGTTAGCCGACATCCGCGAGGCGCTGCTGGGTTATGCGGTGGCGAATGGACGCCTGCCGGCACCAGCCAACCCAGCCATTGCCAGTGGCGCCGCCAATGCCGGCGTCAGCGACAACAGCCTGGTAACGGGCGCCAAGCCAACTGGCATGGGAGTACTGCCCTGGGCCACGCTTGGCCTACCGGAAACCGACCCTTGGGGTCAGCGCTTCACTTACCGGGTTACCCCTAGCTTTGCTGATGCCATCGGTACCCCTCCCCTTCCATCCTGTCCACCTAACCCGCCGCCTGCCCAAGCCAGCTTCGCCCTGTGCTCGAATGGCGACATCACGGTCACGGACGGCTCCACCAATATCGCCACGAATTTGCCGGTCATCGTCATCTCCCACGGCCGCAACGGTCTGGGTGGCTATGGCCAGGATGGCACGCAACGCGCCGGAGCCGCTGGATACGAACTGACCAATGCCACGGGTTCAGCTATCGGTTGTTCAGGAGTCTGCTTCGTCAGCCGGGTACAGAGCGCCGATTTCGACGACGAAGTGATCTGGGTGCCGCTGCCCATCCTGATGAACCGCATGGTGATCGCCGGCCGCCTGCCCTGATCCGCAATCCCGTGAGCCAGACATCCTTCCTCCACTCCCTGCGCCATGCCGGCATCGATCCGGCCGACGATGCCGATACGCGGCTGAAGAAATCCCTGCTGATCTTCGCCACCGGCCTCGTCTGCCTCGGTTCGATGCTCTGGCTGTTTCTCTATGGCCAGCTTGGGCCGCATTTTTCTGCCACCGAGCCGCTCGTCTTTCAATTGCTGCTGGTCGGCAATCTGTTGTTTTTCTTCCATAGCGGCAATTTCAACTTTTTCCGCCATTCGCAACTGGCGCTCTTTCTCTTTGCCCCTTTCGCCGTCCAGTGGGGCATCGGCAACTTCATCACCGCCAGCGGCGCGAGCCTGTGGGGGCTGCTGGCGCCGATCGGCGCGGTGATGTTCATCGGCCCGCGCGAATCGATCGCCTGGTTCATCGCCTATTTGTTTCTCACCGCACTGTCCGGTTTTTTCGATTATTACCTGGCCGGCAGCACGCTCGGCAACGCGCCCAAGATCGCAACGCAGACCAGCGTCTTTTTCTTTGCCCTCAATTTCGCCGCCATCTCCAGCATCGTGTATCTGCTGGTGCGCTATTCGGTGGCGGAAAAGGCGCGCGCCCAGGCCGAACTGGAGGCCACCCACGAGCAACTGCTGGCCGAGCAGGAACGCTCCGAGCGCCTGCTGCTGAACATTCTGCCCGGCCCCATCGCCGAACGCCTGAAGCGCGACAAAGAGACCATCGCCGACGGTTTCGCCGATGTCACCGTGATGTTCGTCGACATCGTCAATTTCACCCGCATCGCCGAAGGCATGACGCCGCAGCAGGTGTTCGCCATGCTCAACCGCATCTTCTCGTCCTTCGACGAACTGGCCGAGCAGTACGGCGTCGAGAAGATCAAGACCATCGGCGACGCCTACATGGTCGCCGGCGGCCTCAACCACGAGCGGGATTACACGCAAGCCATCGCCGAACTGGCGATCGCCATGCGCGATTTGTTGCAGCGCGATTTCGCCGGAGATGGGCCGCAACCCGGCCCGCCGCTCGATGTGCGCATCGGCATCGGCACCGGCCCGATCGTCGCCGGCGTGGTCGGCAAGAAGAAATTCATCTACGACCTGTGGGGCGACACCGTCAACCTGGCCAGCCGCATCACCAGCGAGGGCGCGCCGGGCATGATCCAGGTCGATGCGAGAACCTGCCAGCGGCTGGCCGGCCTGTTCCTGTTCGCCGCGCCGCAGAGCATTCCTCTCAAGGGCAAGGGGCAGACCATCGTGTATCGGCTGATCGGGCCGGTCAATGAGGCGGGGAAGGGCAGGACGATTCCCGAAACCCCGTAGGGCGCAATAAGCAACGCGCATTGCGCCGATCACTCTGGTGCAATGCGCTGCGCTTATTGCACCCTACAGGCCTATGCTTCGGCCGGCGGGTGAGCGGAGGAAAGCCTGAAAACGACTTGGCCGGAGCGATTCTCGGCCAGTTCCAGCACGTAGCCGGCGGCGGCGGCCTGGCGGGCGGCGTGATAGAGGCCGATGCCCAGGCCATCCTCGGAGCCGACCGGTTCGCGCAGCACCGTTGCGGCCAGGTCCGGCGGCAGCGGCGCGCCATCGTCGGCGACGGTCAGCGCGCCGTTGGCAAAACTCACGGCGATGCCCAACCCCGGCTCGCGCTGGCGCTTGTTCAGCGCATTCTGGAGCAGGTTCTCGGCGATACTGTCGAACAGGGCGGCGGGCAATCGTTCGTCGGCGGCCGGCACGCCCAGCCAGTTGATGTCGCGTTCGGCATAGCGGTTGCGCAAGCGCCACCACCACTCGCCGGCCGCTTCCTGGCTGCCGCGCTCGATCGTCGGCATCTGCAATTTTTCCAGCGTGGCGCGCAGGCGCTCGGTAATCAGCGGCAACTGCTTGCCGAGCAGATCGACCCGCAATGCCGGATCGCCCGGCTGGGCGGCGGCGTAGCACAAGCCCTGCATCGATTGCAGCAGATTCTTGACATCGTGGGTGACGCGCGACCCGGTTTCATAAACCGCCTGCAAGTAACCGATGCGCTGCAATTCGTGCGCCTGGCGCTTGACCTCGTAAAACTCGGCGACCAGGCGCAGCAGCCATTCGACGTGCCAGCGTATCGACGACGAGGGCGGCAGGCGAAAATAGACGGTCAGCGTCAGATCCGCCAGCCGGCAGACGTGCACATGGGCGCTGCGCTCGCCGCCGCTGCCCGTTTGCCCGGCCGCCTGCCAGGCGCTGCCGACCACCCAGGGCATGCCGTGCAGGTGCGCCATCGCCGCGGCGAGAAAGCGCACCGGATCGGTCTCGCGCTCGCTTTCGGCGGCCAATTGCACCAGCCATTGTTCGAGCGGCATGCCGACCGACAGCAGATAGCGCGACACCGTCGAGCCGATGCCGGAAAAACCGGCGCGCGGATTCCATGCCCAGGCGACGACCAGCAAGGCGCCGGCCAGGGTCAGCGAAGTCGAGAACAGCGCCTCGACGTAATCGACGCCGCCGACCAGCATGTAAGCCAGCGCGCCGAGCACGAACACGGCGAGGATCAGGGACACCAGCGTGCCGTAGAACAGATCAAAGCGCTCGCCGGTCCGCCGCGGCGTGCGCGCCGGAAACACCAGCAGCAGCGGCAGCAGCAGCGGCATCAGATGAACGAAGGCCGCGCGCGGCAGCGGATCGAGCACGACCCTGGGCGAAATCTCCGGCACCACGCCGAATACCGTGATCCCGATCACGTAACCGAAGGCCAGCAGATAGCCGCTGCGCTCGCCGCGCTGCTCGCTCCACAGCACCCGCCCGCCGATCGCCCCGGCCAGCGCGCCGCACCAGACCAGCAGCAGCCACGGCCCGAGCAGCCAGGTCGAGGCCAGTACCGCAGCGAGCAGGACGCCCCCTTGGCGCGGATTGATCCGCCGCTCACCGGCAACGAAAGGCTGCCACAGCAAAAACAGACCGAGCGCCGCCACCCACAAGAGACGTCCGGCGAGCAGCCGCCAGCCGCCGAAGGCCAGCACATGCAGCAGCAGCAGATGCGCGGCCAGCAGCAGATGCGACCCGTTGGCCAGCCAGACGGTCAGTTTGGGCGGGAGACGGGCGTCCATGATGACGACAGCTTGTCCATTTTTCGACACTTCTTTCGTGGAATCAGGCCAATAGGCACGAAATTCCACCCGGTTTGGCAGGCATGAAATTTGCGGGTACTCGTGGCAAAGCAATTGAATTGGAGCATGCCATGAAAAGTCGTCAAACGGGTTTTACCCTCGTCGAAATCGCCATCGTGCTGGTCATCATCGGCCTCTTGCTCGGTGGCGTGCTGAAGGGGCAGGAACTCATCACGCAAGCCAAAATCAAGAATATCGCCAATGATTTCAACCAGATAACGGCTGCCGTCTACGGCTACCAGGACCGTTACCGGAAGCTGCCGGGGGACGATAACGGTGCAGAGAGCCGCTGGCCGACTAAAACCAAGAACGGCAATGGCAGTGGCACGATTGACGGCGAGTTTTATACCAACTCCGATGTCGATGGCGTCGAGCCGCGCCTTTTTTGGCAACATCTCCGGCTTGCCGGGTTCATCATCGGTGATCCGACGAGCCGGGCGCAGCCGATCAATGCCGTTGGCGGCATCATTGGCGCGCAGACGGGCGTTGGTCCAGATACCGCTCTCGAGCTTCCGGGACCGGTGCTTTGTTCGACCAACCTGCCAGGCAAATTCGCCATTGCCGTCGACAACATGTTCGATGACGGTAACCCCCATAGCGGGAGCGTTCGCGGTTTCAAGCAATCGGGATCGCTGGTGGCCCAGGGGACAGGTAACGACTCGCCCGTCAATAAAGCATCTGAAACCAGTTACGTCGAAGATGATGTAATCCTGTACACCGTTTGCCGGCAGCTTTGAAACTCGGCCCCGCCACCGCTAACCGCGCTGCAACAACCGCTGCTCGGCCGCCATCACCGCCCCTGGCGCGCC
>WQUQ01000143.1 GCA_009782025.1 Desulfobulbus sp.
AAGCATTGAACATTCCCGCTACGTCATTGCGCTACGTCGCAGCATCCATGCGGCTTGTGGATTCTGCGTACTGCGACTTCGCGCAGCATGACACGCTTCGTTCCGCGCAGAATGACAACACTTGATTGCCGGGTGAATAGGTTCAATTTCCCTGGCAGTGGTCGCTGCCCGGCAGGATGCGGCAGATGACCCGGCCATCGCGCTGGTCGACGACATCGATCGCATCGAGCGCGCCGATCAGGTAGCGCTTCTTCAGCGTGAAATCGGTCGGCTGGGCGTGCGTTGCCTTCCAGAACGTCGTGCTCTCGCTGATGACCGGCTCAAGCAGCCGCGCCCTGGCGCGCAGGCCGACGTGCGCGGCCAGTTCGGCCGGCAGGTCGGCGCTGAAACCGGCATCGTCGTCGGCGCGACGCGGATAGAAGTCGTAGAGATTGGCGAAAGCCAGAAAATAGTCGTAGCGCCACAAAATCGTCATCCGCTGCGGGCTGCCGATCTTGTCTTCCTGCTCGTACTCGCCGCGCTCGACGACAACCGATTGCAGCGGCAGGAACTTGTCGCGGTAGTAATCCTCGTTCGCCGGGTCGGCCTGCGGCTGCCAGTTCCAGCCTTCCGTCACCTGGTTGAAGGCCATCCGGTAGCGCAGCGTTGCTCGTTCTCCTTCGATGTCGACGCTGAAGCCGGGGCTGGCCGCCAGATCGACATCAACCTCCACCACCTGGCCGCGCTGCGCCGCCAACTCGGCCGGCGACAAGCGGGCCAGCGCCTCGTAGCGGCCGGCCGCCGGCTCCGCCGCGCCGGCCGGAAGAAAAAAGGCAGCAGCCGTGATGGCCGTCATCGTTTTTCTCAATCGTCTCATTCGTTCAACTCCTGTCCGTCACGCGCTCCGCTGGCCGCTCGCCGCGTATTCGGCCCAGATGGCCGGATCGGCGTTGCGGCAGAGCGTGGTGAGCAGCGCAAAGGCCGCCGCCGCATGTTTTTCGGCGGTCGGACTCAAGGCCGCGCCGAGTTCAAACTGTTCGCCGCGCACGCACAGCACCCAGGCCGGCGGCGGCTGGCCTTCGGTCTGAACATGGACTTGCAGCACGGCCTCGGGTTTGAGCGCGTGCGTGGTATGGGCAAAATCAGTCGCCGCTTCGCTGCGCTGGAAGGTGTACGGCGCTGGCGTGCCGCTGCCGGCGTCGATGAACAGGGCCAGCCGCCGGTCGCACAGATCGAGACTGTGCTCGATCTGCAACTGGAAATCCTCGATCAGTTCGCACTGGCCGCTCAGCCCCTCGGCGGCCAGCCAGGCGGTCAGCCGTTCGCCGAGCAGCGGCCCGATGGCGTCGTCGCCGCGGCTCGGATTGCCGACGGCGAAGATGACCAGCGGCGCCGTGGTCACGCCCGGCTCAGGGCGTGCACCAGCGATCCGTCGGGGTCGACCAACTCGACGGCCAGCGGCATCTTGCCCAGCGCGTGGGTGGCGCAGGAGAGGCAGGGGTCGAAGGCGCGGATCGCCACTTCGATGTGGTTGAGCAGCCCTTCGGTGATTTCCCGGCCGTGCAGGTAGCGCCGGGCGACGTGGCGCACGGCTTCGTTCATCGCCTGGTTGTTGTTGGTGGTCGAGACGATCAGATTAGCCATCGTAATCAGGTCGTTCTCGTCGACGCGGTAGTGGTGGAACAGGGTGCCGCGCGGCGCTTCGATGACGCCGACGCCTTCCATGCTCCGCTCGCCCTCGGTCATCAGGTCGGCGGAGAGCAGGTCGTCGTCGTGCAGCAGTTCCTTGATGACTTCGGCGGCGTGCAGCATTTCGATCATCCGCGTCCAGTGGTAGGCGAGCGGGGCGTGCAGCGGCGAGCCGCCGGCGTAGTCGACGAATTCGCGGCGTTCGTGCTCGGCGAAGGGGGTGGAGATCTGGTCGCAGTTCTGCACCCGGGCCAGCGGGCCGACCTTGTACCAGCCGTGTTCCTTGCCGATGGCGCGCAGGAAGGGGAACTTCATGTAGCTCCACGCCCTGACCTCTTCCTCGATGTAGTCGTGGTAGTTCTGATAATCGACGCGGTCGAAGATGATATTGCCGTTGTCGTCGCGGGCGCGCAGCGTGCCGTGGTAGAAGTCGAGGTCGCCGCCGTGGCCGACCAGGGACATGAAGTTGGAGCGGAAGATGCCGAAGCTGTTGTACAGCCCCGGATCCTGGGTATGCACTTTCTGGATGAGATGCACCGCGTCGCGCGACCATTGCACGATGGGGTAGATGTCCTTGAGCAGTTCATCGCGCTCGGCCACGGTCAGCGCCTTGTTGACGCCGCCCGGCACCGCGCCGGTGCCATGCACGCGCTTGCCGGCGGTGACGCGGATCACCTCCTGGCCGAATTTGCGCAGCAGCACGCCGCGCCGGGCGGTTTCCGGGTGTTCCTGGGCGACGCCGACGATGTTGCGGCGGGTGACGTCGCTGTCGAAGCCGAACAGCAGGTCGGGCGAGCACAGGTGGAAGAAGTGCAGCGCGTGCGATTGCAGCATCTGGCCGTAGTGCATCAGCCGGCGCAGTTTTTCGGCGGCGGGCGTGAGTTTCTTCGCGCCGACGATGAGGTCGAGCGCCTTGGAGGCCGCCAGGTGATGCGATACCGGACAGATGCCGCACAGGCGCTGCACCAGCACCGGCACTTCCCAGTACGGCCGGCCCTGGATGAATTTTTCGAAGCCGCGGAATTCGACGATGTGCAGGCGCACCTGGTGCACCTTGTTCTGGTCGTCGAGCAGGATGGTCACCTTGCCGTGGCCTTCGACGCGCGACACCGGGTCGATCGCCACGCGGCGCAGTTTCTCGGGGTGTTCGGCAGTTTCCAGGTGATAGCTCATGCCATTCTCCATTGCTTGGCGGGGTAATCTTTCGCCCGCGCCGTAAATTCAGAAAGTCGCAAGGCAGGTTTTACCCCGCCCCGCGTTTGCTACATCGTTTCTACAACCCTGATTGCTTCAGCCGGGGTGACGATCCGTATGCCTTGGTATTTTCCGCCAAGGCTGTGAAGATGTTTGTCCCCTGATACGATCAGGTGCGCTCTGGCCGCCACCGCGCATGCCAGCACCTGATCGTCGTCGGCATCACGGGCAATTACACGCGGCACCTGCTGCGGCGTTACGACCGATACCAGGGCGTTGTAGTGCGCCGCCAGTATTGTCGGCGCGGTTTCAAAGGCCGCCATGCGTTTGGCGAATTTCGGGTAGTGCAAGGTTTGCAACAATTCCGCAAGCAGCGCCGGGCTGCTCACAAGCTGCGCGGCATCATCGAGCGCCAGTTCCAGCAAACGACGCGGCGGGCCTGACCATAACAATCCGGCCACGGCCACATTGGTATCGACCACCAGACGCATCAACTTGCCATCCGCTGGCGGTTCTCGTTGCGCACTGCCTGTACCGCCTCATCAATCAATTGTTCCTGCTCAGGCGTCAAATAGTCTTGCGGCAGCCGCTGCCACATCGCCCGCAGCGCATCGCCCGCTTGCCTTTTCAATTGTTCACGCAGCATTGCTTCCAGCGTCTCGGGAGCGAGCAAACCTGCCTGCCGCGCGATCTGCGCCAACTCATCAGGCAGATTGATTTGCACGGTCGTCATATCCTGTTCTCCTCAAAGTTCAACGGTCGAAAAGGTCGCCTGTTTGCGCGCGCTCTCAACGCATCCTAATCGTAATGCATCAGGCCGTGGCCGAGTTGCGGCTCGCGGCCGGCCAGGAGGTCGGTCAGCACCTTCCAGATGGCATCACCGGAGGGCGGGCAGCCGGGGATGAAATAATCGACCTTGACCACCTCATGAATCGGGTGCACCTGGTTGAGCGGCAGCGGCAGTTCAGGATCATTGGGAACCATGCCGTTGGCCAGCCCCGGACTGGTGTGATAGACCTCTTCGAGAATGACCGTCAGCGGCAGATGGTTGCGCTGCGCCGGCAGGCCGCCATTGATGGCGCAGGCGCCGATGGCGATCAGGGTCTTGCAGTTCTTGCGGAATTCGCGCAGGACATGGACATTTTCGGCGTTGCACAGGCCGCCCTCGATGATGCCGATGTCACAATCCGGGCTACAGGTCTTGATGTCGGTCAGCGGCGAGCGGTCGAACTCGATGTGGTCGAGCAGGGTGAACAGCCGCTCGTCGATGTCGAGAAAGGACATGTGGCAGCCGAAACAGCCAGCCAGCGAGGTCGTCGCCACCTTCAGTTTTTTGGCGGGCGCGTTCATCTCAGACCTCCTCCGCGGCAGCGCCAATCGGCGCCTTATCGTAACGGCGCTCGCCGATCGGCACCACGAAACCCCGCCGCTTCTTCAGGAATACCCCGACCGGACAGACTTCCGCCGCCTTGTCGGTCGGCGAGAAATCGGTGTCGGCCAGACGACCGGACTTGGCATTGACGATCAGGCGCGTGCGGATGCCGCGCCCGGACAGCGCGAACACATTCTTGCCATCGACATCGCGGCTGGCGCGCACGCACAGCGAACACAGGATGCAGCGGTTGAAGTCGAGCAAGGTGTCCGGGTGCGAGGCGTCGACCGCCCGGCTGGGGAAGAAATGGTCGAAGTGCGGACTCATCATGCCCAGCCGGTAGGCGGTGGCCTGCAACTGGCAGTTGCCGCTCTGTTCGCAGGCCGGGCAGAAATGATTGCCTTCGACGAACAGCATTTGCAGCAGCGCCCGCCGCTCGGCGTTGATTTCTTCGGTATCGCTTTCGACGCTCATGCCGGGTATCGCCCGCATCGTGCACGAGGCGGTCTGGCGACCGTTGATCTTGACCGTGCACAATTTGCACGAGCCATGCGGCTTGAATTCCGGGTGGTAGCACAGATGCGGAATGAACACGCCGGCCGCGGTCGCCGCCTGCAAGATGGTCTGGCCGTCGGCAAAGGGAATGCTCTGGCCGTCGAGGGTGAAAGTCTGGCTCATGCGTTCTCCTCCTTGACGATGTGCGCCGCCGCGTCGTCGCGGCCGGTCATCTGCCGCGCCGCCGCCAGCGCCCGGTCGAGATCGAAGGCGGGCGCGAAATCCTGCTGCTTCATGTGTTTTTCATAGGCCGGCCGGAATTTCTTGATGGTGTCGAGCACCGGATTGCAGGCCGTATGACCGAGACCGCAATGGCTCATGGATTGCAACAGGTGGTTGAGCTTCTCGATTTCGGCGAAGTCGTAGGGCGAACCGCAGCCGTTGTGCAGCTTGTCCATCAGGTTCTTCAAGAGCGAGGTGCCGACCCGGCACGGCGTACAGAAACCGCAGCTTTCGTGCTGGAAGAAATGCACGTAATTGCGCGCCACCTCGAACATGTCGCGGCTATCGTCGAAGATGGTGAAGGCGCCGGCGGTCGGAATATCCTCGAAACCGATGATGCGGTCGAATTCGGCCGGCCCGACGCAGACGCCCGACGGGCCGCTGACCTGCACCGCCTGGGTAGCGACCGCGCCGCAATCGGCCAGCACCTGGCGGATGCTGACGCCGAAGGGATATTCATACAGCCCGGGTCGGGCGCAATCGCCCGCCACCGACAGAATCTTGCTCCCCGCCGAATGCTGGGTGCCGATGCCGGCGTACCAGTCGGCGCCCTTGAGCGCGATCAGCGCCGCCGCAGCGAAGGTTTCGACATTGTTGACGATGGTCGGCTGGTCGAGATAACCGTTGGTCACCGGGAACGGCGGGCGGTTGCGCGGCGTGCCGCGTTTACCTTCGAGCGACTCGATCAGCGCCGACTCCTCGCCGCAGACGTAAGCGCCGGCCCCGAGGTGAATCTCGATGTCGAAATCGGCCCCGGCCACGCCAAGAATGTCGGCGCCGAGCAGCTTGTCCCGCCGCCGGCGTTCGAGGACGGCGGTCAAGGGTTCGAGCAGGTAGCGATACTCGCCGCGCAAATAGAGAAAGCCGCGCTGGGCGCCGATGGCGTAGGCGGCGACGGTCATGCCCTCGAACACCAGATCGGCATAGGAAGTCAGCAATACGCGATCCTTGAAAGTGCCCGGCTCGCCCTCGTCGGCATTGCAAACGACGATGCGCTGCTGGCCGGATTTCAACGGCGCGTTGCGGCAGGCTTCCCATTTCAGGCCGGTGGTGAAGCCGGCGCCGCCGCGACCGCGCAGATTGGCCCGCTTGATCGCATCGAGCAGCGCCGCCGGGCCGCCCAGGCCGGACGGCAGCCCCTCGCGCCAGGAGCGCATGTTCGAGGCGGCCAGGCCGTCGCTCGGGGCCAGCGCCCGCGCCGCGCGCAGGGCGTCGCCCGGCGGCATGTCGAGGCCGAGCAGAATGCCGGGCTGGCGGATGTTGTCCTCGACCCGGAACCATTCGGCCGGCCACTCGTCGAGCGGCGTCTGGCTGCGCACCAGGTCGGCCATCTCGTCGATGCGTTCGGCATCGAGGCGGGTGATCGCCCGGTTGTTGACCAACAGGCCCGGCCCTTGGTCGCACATGCCGGTGCACGAGGTGCGGTCGACGCTGACCAGACCATCCTCGGAAACCTTGCCCGGCTCGATCCACAGGGTGTTGCACAGGCGCTCCAGCAGCGCCTGGTTGCCCTGCATGCGGTCGGTGACATTGTCGGAAAAGAGAATCCGGTACTTGCCGCGCGGTTTCAGGTAGAAAAAAGAGTAGAAGCCAGCAACGCCCTCGATCTTGGTGCGCGGCACTTTCAGGGCGGTTTGCAGGCAGTCGATGGCCTCTGGCGAAATCCAGTCGCAGGCTTCCTGCACCTCGCGCAGAATCTGCACCATGCAGGTCGGATCGCGCCGCCAGCGCTCGACAATCCGGTCGACCACCCCGGCCACGGCTTCAGGATGCGTTTCGTTCAATGTCACGACAACCTCCCAGCGATTGCTGAACAGACTCAAAGCCTAGCATCAATACGAACTTTTCCTGAAATTTCGTTGGCCAGGGGCGCGGCTCATGACCCGCTATCGACGCGCCGGATCGTCAACATCCCATCCCCTGCCTGTGCCACAATGCTGCGGCGTCATCGCAGCGCCCCGCGCCCGCCAATCTTCAGAAGGATATTCCGCATGACTACGGACACCACCAGCCTGCCCCTGTTGCCGTTGGCCGGCAAGAAGGGGCTGATTACCGGCGTCGCCAATGACAAATCAATCGCCTATGCCGTTGCCCAGGCCATCGTCGCTCTGGGCGGCGAGGTCGCCGTCACGTATCAGAACGACAAGACCGCCCGGTATACCCAGCCGCTGGCCGAAGCGGTGGGCGCCAGGCTGTTCTTGAAGCTCGACGTCGCCGAGCCGGGCAGCCTGGAAGGCGTCGTCGCCCGGTGCGGCGAGACGTTCGGCGCAATCGACTTCGCGCTGCATTCGATGGCTTTCTGCAATACCGAGGATCTGCACGGCCGCGTCATCGACACCTCCGAGGCCGGCTTCGCTGCGGCGATGGATGTCTCCTGTCACAGCTTCCTGCGTCTGGCCAAGGCGCTGGAACCGCTGATGCCGCAGGGCGGTTCGCTGATTACCATGTCTTACCTCGGGGCCGAGCGCGTCGTGCGCAATTACGGCGTCATGGGAATCATCAAGGCGGCGCTGGAGTCGGCGGTGCGCTACATGGCTTACGACCTCGGCCCCAAGGGCATCCGCGTTTTCGCCGTGTCGCCCGGCCCGATCATGACCCGCGCCGCTTCCGGCATTGCCAATTTCAACAACCTGATCGAGACCGACGCCCAGAAGGCGCCGCTCGGCCGCACCGTGACCATCGAGGAGGTCGGCGCCCTGACCGCTTTCCTGTGCACGCCGGGTTCTTCGGGCATGACCGGGCAGACGATCTACGTGGACGCCGGCGCTCATATCGTCGCCTGAGGGAGCGGCAATCAGGAGAGCATGATGCGCGACAACGCCAGTCCGATCATCACCGATCCGATCCCCGATCATCCCCTGCTGCATGGACGCCGGGAGATCGGGCGCGGCGAAAGCTCCATCGTCGTCGAGGCCGATGCCGTCGATGGCCAGGAGCGCGTCTACAAGATTCTCTCCTCGCCCACCGATCACGCTTACTACACCGCCTCCGACCGCCCGATGGGCCGCCATTTTCCGGTCGTGTTCGCCGATCATGGCACGGTCGGCCGTTCCAGCCGCGGTTTTCCTTTCCACATCGTCGAGGTCGAGCGCCTCTACCCGCTGGGTTCCGGCGAAGCCGCCCGCGTGGCGGCGCAGATTTCCGCCTCTTATTACGACGCTTGCATGATGTGGCGCAACCTGGCCCAGGACATGGGACGCATCGCCCTGCATCACCTGGCGGTGACGCCGATGGGCTGGAGCGACGCGGTGCAGGAGTCGCTGCGGGCGCTGGAAGTGTTTACCGAGGAATACGGCGCCCTGCCCGATCTCATCAAGACCGACAACCTGATGATGCGCCAGGACGGCACGCTGGTTTTCTCCGATCCGGTCTTCATGGAATGATCCGATGCGGCGACGTTGTTTGCTGCACTGCACCATGCTACGATACTAACCACCACCGACCATCCACGGGAGTTCGCCATGCAAACGAATAACGAGCAACATACCCTGGCCAACAAGACTTTCGACGAAATCGCCGTCGGCGATGCGGCCACCCTGACCCGCACGCTGATGCCGGAAGATGTCAAGCTGTTCGCCATTCTGAGCGGCGATTTCAACCCCACCATCGTCAACCCGCAGTTTTCGCAAAGCGGCCTGTTCCGCGAAATGATTGCGCACGGCATGTGGAGCGGGTCGCTGATTTCGACCGTGATCGGCACGCAGTTTCCCGGCCCCGGCACCAACCTGGTCGACCAGACGCTGCACTTCGTCCGCCCGGTGACCATTGGCGACGTCATCACCATCACCGTGACCGCCAGGCAGAAATTCACGCACAACAAGCACATCGTGTTTGATTGCGTCTGCATCAACCAGGAGGGACTGCCGGTGGTGAACGGCACGGTCGAGGTGCTGGCGCCGACCGAGAAAATCTCCTATCTGCGCCAGACGCATATGCCGGAAGTGCATATCGACGACAAGCTGGAGCGTTTCGACAAGTTGCTGTCACGGGTCAAGGGCCTGGAGCCGATCCCGACGGCGGTCGCTCACCCGTGCGACCATGAATCGCTGAAAGGCCCGGTCATGGCTTTCCAGGCCGGCATCATCGAGCCGATCCTGGTCGGCCCGGAGAGCAAGATCCGCGCGGTGGCCGAGGAATTCTCGATCGACCTGTCCGGCATCCGCATCGTCAACGCCGCCCACAGCCACGATTCGGCGGCCCTGGCCGTATCCCTGGTGCGCACCGGCGACGCCGAGGCCTTGATGAAAGGCAGCCTGCACACCGACGAACTGATGAGCGAGGTCATCTCGCGCGCCAATGGACTGCGCACCAACCGCCGCATCAGCCACGTCTTTCTGATGAGCGTGCCGACTTACCACCGGCCGCTGCTGATTACCGACGCGGCGATCAACATCGCGCCGACGCTGGAAGAAAAAGTCGACATCATCCAGAACGCCATCGACCTGTCCCACATCATCGGCATCCCCGAACCCAAGGTGGCGATTCTTTCGGCGGTCGAGACCGTCAACCCGAAAATCGAATCGACGCTGCATGCCGCCGCCCTGTGCAAGATGGCCGACCGCGGCCAGATCACCGGCGGCCTGCTCGACGGCCCGCTGGCCTTCGACAACGCCGTCTCCATCGTCGCCGCCAAGACCAAGGGCATCAAGTCGGCGGTCGCCGGCCATGCCGAAATCCTGGTCGTCCCCGACCTCGAATCCGGCAACATGATCGCCAAGCAACTCGAATACCTCGCCAACGCGCTGACCGCCGGCATCGTGCTCGGCACCCGCGTGCCCATCGTGCTGACCAGCCGCGCCGACAGCGCCGAGACGCGCACCGCCTCCTGCGTCATCGCCGCCCTCATCGCCCACGCCAATCGCAACAAGGTGAGCGCCGCATCATGAAACACGCCATCCTGACCATCAATGCCGGCTCATCCTCGATCAAGTTCGCCCTCTTTCCTCTGGCCCATCCCCTGTCGGCGGAAGCGGAAATGTCCGGCCAGATCGACGGCATCGGCACTAACGCCACGCAGCTTGCAGCCAAGGACCGGACCGGCCAGCACCTCGCCGACCAGGCCATCCCCGGCGAGGCGGTGCGCCATGACCAGGCTTTCGACGCCCTGCTCAAATGGTTTCTGGCCAGCCAGAGCGGCTGGCGGATCGTCGCCGTCGGCCATCGCGTGGTGCATGGCGGCGACCGCTACTCGGCGCCCATCGTCATCGACGACACCGTGCTCGGCCATCTGGAGAGCCTCATCCCGCTGGCGCCGCTGCACCAGCCGCACAACGTCGCCGGCATCAGGGCGCTGCGCCACCTGCTGCCGCAAGTGCCGCAGATCGCCTGCTTCGATACCGCCTTCCACCGCAGCATGTCCGAAATCGCCCAGATGTTCGCCCTGCCGCGTGCGCTGACCGCCGAAGGCATCAAGCGCTACGGCTTCCACGGCCTCTCCTACGAATACATCGCCCGCACCCTGCCGCAATACTCGCACCGCGCCAGGGGCCGCGTCGTCGTCGCCCACCTTGGCAACGGCGCCAGCATGGCGGCGATGATCGACCGCAAATGCGTCACCACCACCCTCGGCTTCTCGACCATCGACGGCCTGATGATGGGCACCCGCTGCGGCAACCTCGACCCCGGCGTGGTGCTGCACCTGATGGAAAGCAAAAATCTCTCGGTCAAGGACATGATCCGCATCCTGTACAAGGAATCGGGCCTCCTGGGCGTCTCCGGCATCAGCCAGGACATGCGCACCCTGCTCGCCAGCGACAAGCCGGAAGCGCATGAGGCTGTCGACCTGTTCTGCTACCGCATTGTCCGCGAACTCGGTTCGCTGGTCGCCGCCGCCGGCGGTCTCGACGCGCTGGTATTCACCGGCGGCATCGGTGAACACGCCACCGAGGTTCGCCACCGCGTCTGCCAGCAGTGCCAATGGCTGGGCATCCGGCTGGATACGGAAGCCAACGCCCGCCACGACACCGTCATCAGCGCCGGCGACAGCAGCGTCGACGTGCTGGTCATCCCGACCAACGAAGAATGGATGATGGCGCACCACGCGCAAACCCTGCTGGCACTCTGATTCCATTTCGCGTTCAAAACGACGATGAACCGCCCCACCCTCCCCCGCTTGCGGGGGGGGGTGGGGGAAAACAGCGCCGGAAAATGCGGTAATGGCCTGAATGGAAAACACTCTGGAACGCCTTGGCCGCCTGCCCGACGCCGCCGCCTGGCGGCGCTTCGGCGATCTGGCGCTGCTGGCGGCGGGTGTCCTGCTGGCGCTGGCCGGCATCGTCTTTTTCTTCGCCTACAACTGGGAGGCGCTGCACCGCTTCGCCAAGATCGCTCTGGTCGGCGCGCCGCTGACGGCCTGCGCCGCGCTCGCCGCGCGTTACGCAGAACAGCGCGCGGGGCAAGCCTGGCTGGGCGGCCCGGTCGTACTCGCCGGCGTGCTGCTGGCGGTGATCGGGCAGATCTACCAGACCGGCGCCGACAGCGAATTGCTGTTCGCCGGCTGGGCCTTGCTCGCGCTGCCGTGGGTGCTGGCGGGGCGCGTGCCGTGGCTGTGGCTGTTCTGGCTGCTGCTGCTGAATGTGGCCGTGAACCTGTTCGTGTTCGGGCGGGTCGACTTTCCGGTGATACCGAGCGGCCTCGACCCTCTGCTCTGGACGCCGCTGCTGCTCAATGCCGCCGCGCTGGCGCTGACCTGGCAGGCGCCGGCGGCGGGCATGGGCGGCGTCGCGCTGGCGCTCGGCTTTGCGCGCGCTCGCGTCTGGCTGATGTGGCTGGGCGGCGCGGCGCAGGTCTGGGGAATCGGGCACTTCTACCACGATCTGCAATCATCCCTGCTCGTCAAATCCGGCCTGATGCTGCTGGGCGGCGCCCTGCTGCTGGCGGTGCGCGCGCTGCTGACGCGGGAGCAAACGCGATGAAGCGCCAGCTCATCTGGGCGGGCCTGGCGCTGGCGCTGAGCGTCGCCGGCTGGAACATCTGGAGCAACGAGCGCATCCTGGCCGACGGCCGCGTGGCGCTGCTCGAACTCGCGCCCGTCGACCCGCGCTCGCTGATGCAGGGCGACTACATGGCGCTCAACTACGCCCTGGCCAACGCATTGCGGGGCGGCAGCGACGAACGGCGGGCGGACGGCTACGCCATCGTGCGTCTCGACGAGCGCGGCATAGCGAAACTCGCGCGCACGCAACCCGCAGCGCAGCCGCTGGCGGCAGGCGAAATCGCCATCCGCTACCGCGTGCGCGATGGCCGGGCGCGCATCGCCACCAACGCCTTTTTCTTCCAGGAAGGGCGCGCCCAGGAATTCAGCGCCGCGCGCTACGGCGAATTCCGCATCGGCGAAAACGGCGAACCCCACCTGACCGCGCTGCTCGATGCCGATCTCAGGCGCCTGGGCGAGAACCGCTATTGAGTCGATTTTCAGAGCAGTTTTGATTTATTTGCTTCCATGCAGAAGCGCAATCGTTTGGGAGTAGGTTGGCGGTGAGCAGCAGGCGAACCCCAACATCGGCAACCCTGTAACCTCAAGCTCGTCGGGGTTCGCTGCGCTCACCGCCAACCTACATAATGTATGCACCTGAATCGAAAGCGCTCTAGAGCGAGTTCGGCTCAAATGCTTACACAATCTGGCGCTGCTCCCTTCATCCCAACCTTCCCCCGCAGGCGGGGGAAGGGGCTTTGTTCCCTCCCCTGCTTGCGGGGGAGGGCTAGGGTCAATACTGTTTCCTTAATTAAAACCATGCCATAATCCCGAACCTCGAACTCGGGATGGATCTA
>WQUQ01000144.1 GCA_009782025.1 Desulfobulbus sp.
AGCATCCATGCGGCTCGTGGATTCTGCGTACTGCGACTTCGCGCAGCATGACACGCTTCGCTCCGCGCAGAATGACAACACTTAATTGCCGGATCAATATGTCATGTGCTGCTCAGGCGTCGAGCAGGATGCGCAGCATGCGCCGCAGCGGCTCGGCGGCGCCCCACAGCAGTTGGTCGCCGCAGGTGAAGGCGGCGAGATATTCCGGCCCCATCGCCATCTTGTGCAGGCGGCCGACCGGCACGGTCAGCTTGCCGGTCACGGCGGCCGGCGTCAGTTCGCGTTCGGAAAGCTCGCGCTCGTTGGGCACGACCTTGGCCCAGGGATTGGCCTTGGCCAGCATGTCGCTGATCTCGTCGAGCGGCACATTCTTTTTCAGCTTGATGGTCAGCGCCTGGCTATGGCAGCGCATGGCGCCGATGCGCACGCACAGGCCGTCGATGGGGATGGCGCCGGGCGAGCGGAAGGCGGGCCGGCCGAGAATCTTGTTGCATTCGGCGCCGCCTTTCCATTCTTCCTTCGACTGGCCGTTGTCGACCGGCGCGTCGATCCACGGGATCAGGGAACCGGCGAGCGGCGTGTTGCGGAAATTCTTTTTCGGCAGGGCGTCGGAGCGAATCGTCTCGGCCACCTTGCGGTCGATGTCGAGAATGGCCGACGCCGGGTCGGCCAGCAGATCCTTGACCGAATCGTGGATGACGCCCATCTGGGCGATCAGTTCGCGCATGTTTTGCGCTCCCGCGCCGGAAGCGGCCTGGTAGGTCATTGAGGTCGCCCATTCGACCAGATCGTTCTGGAACAGGCCGCCCAGGCCCATCAGCATCAGCGAGACGGTGCAGTTGCCGCCGATCCAGTTCTTGCCGCCCTTGACGAGCGCATCCTTGATGACGTTCAGGTTGACCGGGTCGAGGATGATGACCGCGTCGTCGGCCATGCGCAGCGATGAAGCGGCGTCGATCCAGTGGCCGTTCCAGCCGGCGGCGCGCAGCTTGGGGAAAACGTCCTTGGTGTAGTCGCCACCCTGGCAGGTGATGACGATGTCGCAGCCTTTCAGCGCCCCGATGTCGGCGGCGTCCAGCAGCGGCGACGAGGCTTCCTTGCCGCCGAAGGCCGGGGCCTTGCCGCCAACGGCGGAGGTGGAAAAATACAAGGGGTCGATGTGGGCGAAATCGCCTTCCTCGACCATGCGCTGCATCAGCACCGAACCCACCATGCCGCGCCAACCGACCAGACCAACCTTTTTCATCATTTTTTCTCCAAGTGAATCCTGTAGCTAACGCGCGAACCCGGCAATTCGTTTACCGCAGGACGTAGGGCGGGGCTTGCCCCGCCGGTTCAAAATCAAATTTGATAGGGGTCGGCGAGTCAAGGCCCGCCCTACGCCCCGGCGGCGATCCGTTTACCCCAACGCCGCCAAAACAGCGTCGCCCATTTCCTTTGTGCCGACCTTGTTGGTGCCGCGCTCGTAGATGTCGCCGGTGCGATAGCCTTGGGCCAGCACCGTCTTGACGGCATTTTCGACGCGCAGCGCCTCGGCTTCCAGGCCGAAGGTGTAGCGCAGCATCATCGCCGCCGACAGGATGGTGGCCAGCGGATTGGCCACACCCTTGCCGGCAATGTCCGGGGCCGAACCGTGCGAGGGTTCGTACAGGCCCTTGTTCCTGTCGTCCAGCGACGCCGAGGGCAGCATGCCGATCGAGCCGGTCAGCATCGACGCCTCGTCGGACAAAATGTCGCCGAACATGTTGCCGGTGACCATCACGTCGAACTGCTTGGGCGCCTTGACCAGTTGCATCGCGGCATTGTCGACCAGCATGTGGCTGAGTTCGACCTCCGGGTAATCGCGGGCAATCTCGATCATCACATCGCGCCACAGTTGCGTGCATTCGAGCACATTCATCTTGTCGACCGAGCACAGCTTCTTGTTGCGTTTTTGCGCGGCCTGGAAGGCAACATGGCCGATGCGGCGGACTTCCGACTCGCTATAGACCATGGTGTTGAAACCGACGCGCTCGCCGTTCTCCTCGCGCACGCCGCGCGGCTGGCCAAAGTAGATGTCGCCGGTCAGTTCGCGGACGATCAGGATGTCCAGCCCGGCGACGACCTCCGGCTTCAAGGTCGAAGCATTGGCCAGTTCCGGGTAGAGAATGGCCGGGCGCAGGTTGGCGAACAGGTTCAGATCCTTGCGAATGCCGAGCAAGCCGCGCTCCGGCCGCTTCTCGCGCGGCAGGGTATCCCACTGCGGACCACCCACCGCGCCGAGCAGCACGGCATCGGCTTCGCGGGCCAGCTTCTGGGTCGCTTCCGGGTAGGGGTTGCCGGTCGCATCGACGGCGCAACCGCCGAGCAGCGCCTCCTCCATCTCGAACTTGAGACCCAGCCCCTTCAACACCCGCACCGCCTCGGCAATGATTTCCGGGCCGATGCCGTCGCCCGGCAGAACACAAATTTTCATGGGAAATATCCTCTTATCGAGCAAACAGCCAGGGTTGTTCGACGCGCCGCCTGTCCTCGAAGGCCCTGATCCTGTCGGCGTGGCGCAGGGTCAAACCGATGTCGTCCCAGCCGTTCAGCAGGCATTCCTTGCGAAAAGCGTCGATCTGGAACGGAATGCCGTGGCCGTCCGGGCGGATCACCGCTTGCGCCGGCAGGTCGACGACCAGTTTGTAGCCCGGCGTCGCCTCGACCTGTCCGAACAGCGCCGCGATTTCGCCGGCGGACAGCGCGATGGGCAGGATGCCGTTCTTGAAGCAGTTGTTGAAGAAAATGTCGGCGAAGGATTCGGCGAGGATGGCCTTGAAGCCGAAATCGAGCAGCGCCCAGGGCGCGTGCTCGCGCGAGCTGCCGCAGCCGAAATTGGCGCGCGTCAGCAGGATTTCCGCGCCCTGATAACGCGGCTGATTGAGCACGAAATTGGGGTTTTTCGGACGACCCGCGCAGTCCTGCCCCGGCTCGCCGACATCCAGGTAGCGCCATTCGTCGAAGGCGTTGGGGCCGAAGCCGGAACGCTTGATCGATTTCAGGAACTGCTTGGGGATGATGGCGTCGGTATCGACATTGTTGCGGTCGAGCGGCGCGACCAGCCCATCCAGGCGAACGAATTTTTCCATTATTCCACTGCCTTTTCTACGGCCTCGCCGCTCTTTTTCAAGGCTCCGCCGACCGCTTCGCCGCCCTTCCTGACGGCATTGCCGACGGCCTCGCCGCCTTCGCGCAGGGCTTCGCCGGTTTTTTCGACGCCGATCCGGGCGTCTTTCTTGGCACCCTCCACCGTATTGCAGGCCGCCAAGCCCAGCGCCAACAGGAAAACCAACAGACGACTGATCGTCACAAGCTCTCTCCTCACAAAATTTCGCGCACGTCGGCGAAGCGGCCGGCCACCGCCGCCGCCGCCGCCATTGCCGGGCTGACGAGATGCGTGCGTCCGCCCGCGCCTTGGCGCCCTTCAAAGTTGCGGTTCGAGGTCGAGGCGCAGCGCTCGCCCGGTTCCAGGCGGTCGGCGTTCATCGCCAGACACATCGAGCAGCCCGGCTCGCGCCACTCGAAACCGGCGGCGAGAAAAATCTTGTCCAGCCCCTCGGCCTCGGCCTGGCGCTTGACCAGGCCAGAACCCGGCACGGCCAGCGCCAGCTTGACGTTGGCGGCGACATGACGCCCCTTGAGCACCGCCGCCGCCTGGCGCAAATCCTCGATGCGCGAATTGGTGCAGGAACCGATGAACACCTTGTCGATGGCGATTTTCTGCATCGGCGTGTTGGGCGAGAGGCCCATGTACTGCAAGGCGCGCTCCATGCCTTCGCGTTTGACCGGATCGGCCTCTTTCGCCGGGTCGGGCACCGCGCCGTCGACCGCCACCACCATCTCCGGCGACGTGCCCCAGGTGATCTGCGGGCGGATGTCCTCGGCGCGCAGCGTGACGCTGCGGTCGAAGCGCGCCCCCTCGTCGGAACGCAACGTGCGCCAATAGGCCACGGCCTTGTCCCAGATTTCGCCGGTCGGCGAGAAAGGGCGGCCCTTCAGATAATTGATCGTCGTGTCGTCGACGGCGACGAAGCCCATGCGCGCCCCGCCCTCGATCGCCATGTTGCACAGCGTCATGCGCCCTTCCATCGACAGCGCGCGGATGGCGCTGCCGCCGAATTCGATGGCGTAGCCGGTGCCGCCCGCCGTGCCGATGACGCCGATGACGGCCAGCGCCACGTCCTTGGCGGTGACGCCCTTGCCGAGCTTGCCGTCGACCACGACCAGCAGGGTCTTGGATTTTTTTTGCAGCAGACATTGCGTCGCCAGCACATGCTCGACCTCGGATGTGCCGATGCCGTGCGCCAGACAGGCGAAAGCGCCATGCGTCGAGGTATGCGAGTCGCCGCAGACGACGGTCATGCCCGGCAGCGTCGCGCCGTTTTCCGGCCCGACGACATGCAAGATGCCCTGACGCGGGTCGCGGAAGGGGAAGTAAGCCAGCGCCCCGACCTCGCGGATATTGGCGTCCAGCGTCTCGACCTGCTGGCGCGACACCGGGTCCTTGATGCCTTCATCCCAATGATCGGTCGGCGTATTGTGATCCGGCGTAGACACAATGGAAGAAGCCCGCCACGGCTTCCTGCCCGCCAGTTTCAGCCCCTCGAAAGCCTGCGGGCTGGTCACCTCATGCACCAGATGCCGGTCGATATAGAGCAGCGCCGTGCCATCAGGCTCCTGATGGACGACGTGGTTTTCCCAGAGCTTGTCGTAAAGTGTCTGCGCCATGAGTTGCTTCAAAAAAGGCCGAGGAACCGTGGATTATGGCACAGGATCGGCATCAGGCTCGCGCACCCAGCGCCAGACCAGCAGCCAGCCGAGCAGGCCGAACAGGGCGGCCAGCGTGAATGTCCAGCCCGCCCCCCAGTCATCCCAGGTGCGGCCGCTGATGAGCGCGCCGAGCAGGCCGCCGGCCCCGAACGACAGGCTGGAATAAAGCGCCTGCCCCCGCCCCTGGGCGCGCCCCGGAAACCAGGCATGGACGGCGGCGATGGCCGAGGCGTGATAAGCGCCGAAAGTCAGCCCGTGCAGCAGTTGGACGAAAATCATCACGCTCGCTGAAGCAACCCCCCAGCCCATCAGCAAAAAACGCAGCACGGCGGCGGCGAAACAGGCGAGCAGGATGGCGCGCAGGGAGAAGCGGCGGGCCAGATGCCCCATGCTCCAAAATACGGCGATTTCAGCCACCACCCCGA
>WQUQ01000145.1 GCA_009782025.1 Desulfobulbus sp.
CGCACTCTGCATTTCGGTTCCGACTGGGTGCAGGGCGCCATGCGCATCGCCCGGCCCTGGGCGCTGGAACTGGCGTATACCCGCGACATGATGGCTGGCCTGCTGTTGCGCGATGCTGCCGGCTGGCCGCGGCGGGCGCTGCTGGTGGGGCTGGGCGCCGGCTCGCTGGTCAAGTTTCTGTACCGCCATCGGCCGGACTGCCGGATCACCGTCGTCGAGATCAATCCCCGGGTGGAACTCGCCGCCCGCCAGTTTTTCAAGCTGCCTGACGACCCGCTGCGGCTGAACATCCACATCGGCTGCGGCGCGGATTTCATGCTCGGCGGCGACAGCCTGTTCGACTGCATTCTGGTCGACGGCTTCGATGCCGACGCCCGCAGCGGGCCGCTCGATACCCTGCCTTTCTACCAGGCCTGCCGCGCCCGCCTCGCCGCCGATGGCCTGCTGGGCGTGAACCTGCTCGGCCGCAACCGCGGCTTTGCCGCCAGCGTGCGCCGCATCGAGCAGGCGTTTGCCGGCGCGGTTGCCGTCTTTCCCTCCTGCGCCAGCGGTAATACCCTCGTTTTTGCCTGCGGCGGCGAGCCGGTCGATCTGCCGCTCGCCACGCTGCGCGAACGGGCGACGGCGCTCAAGAAAGCCTCCGGTCTCGACCTCGGGCCGACCATTGGCCGCCTGCAACTGAGCCATCCGCTGCCGAACGGCCGCCTGCGCATCGGCGGCGCTCCGCCTTGATTCGCTGGCCGTTCACACCTATAAAGAAAGGAACTCCCCACCGATAACAATGACTAAAGGCGAGAACACGCTAAAAAACAGCGGTTTCCCCATTTGTATTTCCGCCCAACTCGGTGAAGGAGAATCTCATGCTTTCCATCCAGGACGTTATCGATTATTGCGATCTTGATCGTGGAGAAATCGAGGCCATCGCTGAACATGAGCACATTCCGCTGACCGTGGCGGCGGAAATGAGCGCCGTGCTGCTCGGCTCGCCGGAAGGGGTTTGCCATCTGCATTCGATGATTATCGAAAACATGCAGCATGCGCTGGAAACGGGGCACTACCAGCACGTCAAGGATCTGGCCGAAACCTACCAGCATTTGCAGCGCAGCCATCCGGTTTCGGCGGTTTCGGCGCATTGAGAGAAAGTCGAGAGTGGAGAGCGGGGGAGCCGAGAGCGAATCCGCACTTGCTCTCCGCTCCCCCGTATTCCGTTTTCAAATCAGCCGAGGACGCGAAGGCGAAGCGCAGACAGTACAGTTGTACGGTAAGCGAAGCCGACAAAGTCATCGGTTGATTTGGAAATGGAATCAGGCGCCTTTCGCCTGGCCGAAACCGTGCTCGACGGCGTACAGGGCGACCTGCACGCGGCTGCTCATGTTCAGTTTCTTGAAGATGTTCTGCACGTGGATCTTGACCGTGCTCTCGGCCAGGTCGAGGCGGCGGGCGATTTCCTTGTTGCTTTCGCCTTGCGCCAGTGCGGCCATGATGTCGCGCTCGCGCGGCGAGAAGCGGTCGCGTTCGGCCGGCGCATCGCCCTTGTGCGGCGCGCGCACGCCCTGGATCAGCTTGGCCGTCATCTGCTGGGAAACCACTGACTCGCCCCTGGCCGCGCGGCGGATGGCATCGACCAGCATGTCGGTCTCGATGTTCTTCAAGAGATAGCCGCAGGCGCCGGCGCGCAAGGCGTCCATCAGATCCTGCGCGTCCTCGGAGACAGTCAGCATCAGCACGTGGGCTTCGGGAATTTCCTCGACGATCACCTTGACCGCCTCCAGCCCGGAAACGCCCGGCATGTGCAGATCGAGCAGCACGACGTCGGGTTGCAGCGAACCGGCGCGCTTGATGCCTTCCAGCCCGTCGCCAGCCTCGCCGACCACCTCGAAATCCCCATGACGCTGGAGCAACGAGCAGATGCCGCTGCGGAACAGCGTGTGGTCGTCGACCAGCAGAACACGTATTTTTTCATTCATGGCAGACTCCTCCCTCCTCCCTGGCTGCTCGCGGCAAGCTGAGCAACAGCCGGGCGCCGGCGCCGATGCGGGAGACGATGCGCAACTCGCCGCCGATGCGATGCGCCCGTTCGCGCATGATTTTCAACCCGACATGACGCTCGGAGTGGACATTCGGCTCGTTCTCGGTATCGAAGCCGATGCCGTCGTCGCGCACTTCAATCTCGGTCTGCCCCGGTCGGCGACGCACGGTCAGATACACGTTGCTGGCCCTGGCGTGCTTGCGGATGTTGGACAGCGACTCCTGAACGATGTGCATGATCTGGATTTCGTTGGCCGGCGCCAGCGGCGCCCCCGAGCCGATGCGCTCGAAACGGGTGGCGATGCCGGTCTGGCCCTCGAATTTTTCCAGCGCCGAGGTCAGCGCCGAATCGAGATCGGATTGCAGGATCCGGGTGCGGAAATGCACCAGCAGTTCGCGCACGTCGTCGTAACTTTCCTGCACACCCTCGCGCAATTGCCCGGCGGTTTGCAGCGCCTCGTCATAACGCCCCTTGTGCAGCGAATCCTGTAGCAACTGGACCTCGATGTTGAGAAAAGCCAGCCCCTGGGCGATCGAATCGTGCAGTTCCTGGGCCAAGAGGTTGCGCTCCTCGGACACTGCCAGTTCCATTTCACGCGATTTCAGGCGGTGGTTTTCGATCGCCACGCCGAGGTGCTGCCCCAGTGTTTCCAGCAGATTGCGCTCCTGCGATGAAATCGGGTGTGTCTGGCGGTAATAGAGGTTGTAGACGCCGAGCCGCTGCTTGCCATGCAGGATGCTGAAAGCCGTGGCGGTGGCGAAGCCTTCACGGATGCAAGCGCCCAGCTTCATGCCGCGCGGCGGGGCGGCGGTATCGAAAACCGCTTGCCGGCCGCTCTCGATGACCTCGCCACACAGGCATTCGCCGCAGTCCAGTTCGCTTTCACGGGCGACGAATTGTTCGGACACGCCCTCGTAAGTGACCAGATACAGTTTCTGCGACTCCGGCATGTACAGACGCACCGCGCCGGCGTCGGCGCCGAGGGCCGACTTGATGTGGTCGAGAAAGTTCTGGCACAGCGTTTCCATCGGCACCTGCTCGGCCAGCAGCGAAGTCGCGGCATAGAGGATGCCCAGTTCACGATTGCGCTGCTCCAGCGTGAGCGTTTCCTCCGCCACACGCTCCTCAGGCATCGCGTGCGCAGCCTGCAAGTGATTCGGCGAGAGCTTGCCCGAGTTGGCCCGCATCGGAAAAACTCCACGATGAAAGCGTTAAACATAGCCGCGTCGCGGCAAAAAAACCAATGACCTGCATCAAGACTTCCGGCGCGACGCTTCGGGAGTCGCCACCGTTCTCGGGGCGGCGGCCTGAACGGCCACCGCAGCCATCGCCCGGATCACCGCCGCGCTTTCGCCAACGGCCGGCAGCAGTGCGAACTCGACGCCGGGATGAGCGACGCGCAATGGCTCCAGCAGGCCCGGCAGATCGCGCTGCAAATGCCCGCTCTGGGCGATGAACATCGGCAGCACGACGATTTTCCGCGCGCCGTCGGCGATCAACCCGGCGGCACAGTCAGCCAGCGTCGGCGCGATGAATTCGAGAAAAGCCAAGGCCGCCGGCAAATCGGGCGCCTGTTCGCGGATGGCTGCCTGAACACGGCGCAACGGCTCGGCCCAGGCCGGATCGCGGGCGCCATGCCCAAACAGGATCAAGGCAGTGGTCATGGCGCGCTGGCTGGCCGTTCGCAGCCGGCATGACGGATGATCGACATGGCGCAGGTTCTCCAATGAGTGAAGCCCATGTGTTCAACCACATGGGCTTCGTTTGCTGCACCCCTGCCTCACCGGCCGGGGTTTTCGGCTTATCGCCGTTTCAGAGTGCTACTCGGTAATCTCAAGAACTGCTTCCTTTGACAACGACCATAGACTCTCCTGAAACGCAGCTTCTGCACTTCTTTGATGTCGCGGCAAGCTGCTTTCCTCGACACGGTTTCCAGCTTAGCACCCTTGGCGAAAATTACCAGGCGAAAATCGGCGTCGAGGATTGGACAACGGCCGGGGATCGGTCAGAATGGCGACCTGCTCCCTTTTTCCGACGGCCGATGGACAACCTCATCAAGGACACCGCAACGCTGGAACTGTTCTGCTGGCTGGAACCCGGCGCCGAACTGCCGGGCTGGGACATCCTCAAGGGCAGCCCCTTCGGCAGCACGCTGGCGGCGCCCGAAGGCGGCGCGCCGACGCCGGACGACCAACTGATTTCGGTGCAGAACTACTTCGCCGAATACCATCTGGAATATTTCCGCCAGCGCCGCTACAGCCATTTCCCCAGCCGCCTGCATGCGCTCCTGCTATTCGCCACACGCACCGACGCCATGACCTTCCGCCACAAACATCCGCAGCGCGTGTTCGGCAAGAATCTGGTCTGCGCCAAGACCCAGGGCGCTTACATCTGCTCCTTTCACGACGCCAGTTGGCTCGACTATCTGCGCCTGCCGCACAGCCTGTCACTGGCGGCCCTCGACGAAGTGGCCGAGCACTACTGGTCGGGACGCACGGTCGAGGAAATCGGCCTGACCTTCATGAACGAACCCTGGCCCGAGCCGCCGGTCATCGAGGCGCTGTTCCAGGGCACGCTGGAGCCGGTCTGGGGTTATCAGCAATCCGGCTGGCTGCCCGGCTTTCGCTAGGAACCGTCATGCGCCGCATCGTCATCGCCGCCATTGCTCTCGTCATAGTCGCCGCTGCGCTGTTCTGGCTGACCCGGCCCAAGCCGATCCCGGTCGCCCTCACCGAAGTCGCCGCCGGCCGGGTCGAATCGACGCTGACCAACACCCGCGCCGGCAGCATCGAAGCCTGTCTGCATACCAAACTATCGACCATCATCGGCGGGCGCATCGAGTATCTCGGCGTCAAGGAGGGCGACAAGGTCAAGAAGGGGCAGTTGCTCTTGAAGCTGTGGAACGACGACCAGCAGGCCAACACCGCGTTGGCCGAGGCGCAGGTGAGGGTCGCCGCCAGGCGCGTCGATGAAGCCTGCATCGCTGCCGCCAATGCCGAGCGCGAAGCCCGCCGCCAGGCCGAATTGCGCCAGCGCGGTTTCGTCTCCGCCAGCGCCGAAGAAGCCGCCCGCACCCAGGCCGAAGTCAGCCGCGCCACCTGCCACACCGCCCGCGCCGATGTCGCCCAGGCCGAGGCCCGCTACCGGGCCACGCGCGTCGA
>WQUQ01000146.1 GCA_009782025.1 Desulfobulbus sp.
CTCCCCTGCTTGCGGGGGAGGGCTAGGGTGGGGGCCAACAGCGCTGGAAATTTGATGTAATCATTCAAACAGAAACCGCTCTAGAGCGGTTCGCCAACCGCCTGCAACTCCCCGAGCACCGCCTCTACCGTCGGTACTTGCCCCTTGCCGCCCAGGTTGCGATGGAAGGCTGTGCCGAAAACGCCGGTCAGCCCCGGATCGGTGGCGGTGTAGAGGGCCACGGTCGGCGTTTTGAGGGCGACGGCCAGATGCGTCAGGCCGGTATCGACGCCGATCACTTCACGCGCGCCGGCCAGCGCGCCGGCCAGGGCGGCGATGTCGAGCGGCGGAGCGGCGATGGCGTCGGGGATGCCGGCCGCCAGATGTGCCGCCCGTTCGCGTTCGGCGGCGCTGCGGGCGGGCAACACGGCGCGGCAGCCTTGTTCGCGCAAGCGCTGGCCGAGTTCGAGCCAGTGCGCTTCGGGCCACAGCTTGTCGTCGCGGCTGGTGGCGGTGAGCAGGATCGCGTAGGGGGCGGGCGGCAGCCAGGGGAGGGCGGCGGGCGGCGCGGAGATGCCGTAATCCGGCGCATCATCGATGGTGTAGCCGAGCGCGGCGGCGGCGAGCAGGCGATTGCGCGTGACGGCGTGTTCCGCCACCGATACCGTGTAATGCCGCTGGTAAAAGCGCGCCGCCAGCGGTTCGCGGACGGTGTGTTCGTCATAGCCGCAGCGCGGGCCGATGGCCTGGGCGGCGATCAGGGCGCTTTTCAGTAAACCCTGGCTATCGAGGATCAGGTCGTAATGTTGCGCCCGCAGCCGGGCGCGAAAGGCGGCGAATTCCCGCCAGGTCTGGCGGCGAAGCAAGCGCTTGCGCCAGCGGCGGATGGCGACGGGGAACACTTCAGCCACGCCGGGATGCAGGCGCGCAATGACGGCGAAGTTTTCTTCGACGCACCAGTCGATGACGGCCTCGGGAAAATGCCGGCGGATGTCGCTGACCACCGGCAGATTGTGGATCACGTCGCCGAGCGAGGAAGTTTTCACGATCAAAATGCGCATCGGCGGATAAAATGGCGGCTTGCGAAACCGCGATTATAGTTGGGGAGAGTTGGGGAGTCGTGGATAGCGCAAACCTTCCCGACTCGGAATGCTCTCGACTCTACCGCTCACCACTCACGACACCACCATGAAAATTCTCGTCACCGGCGCCGCCGGTTTCATTGGCATGACCGCCGCGCTGCGCCTCCTGGCGCGCGGCGATGCCGTCGTCGGCCTCGACAATCTCAACGATTATTACGATGTCAATCTCAAGGAAAGCCGCCTGGCCCGCCTCTCCGGCCACGCCAACTTCCGCTTCGTCAAGCTCGATGTCGCCGATCGGGCCGGCATGGAGAGCCTGTTCGCCAGCGAGAAATTCGACAAGGTCATCCATCTCGCCGCCCAGGCCGGCGTGCGCTACTCGCTGCAAAACCCGCACGCCTACATCGACAGCAACATCGTCGGCTTCACCAACATTCTCGAAGGCTGCCGCCACAACCGCGTGGCGCATCTGGTCTATGCCTCCAGTTCCAGCGTCTATGGCGGCAACACGCGGATGCCTTTCTCCGAGCACGACAGCGTCGATCACCCGGTCAGCCTGTACGCCGCGACCAAGAAGGCCAACGAGCTGATGGCGCACACCTACAGCCATCTCTACGGCTTGCCGACCACCGGCCTGCGCTTTTTCACCGTTTATGGCCCCTGGGGCCGCCCGGACATGGCGCTGTTTCTGTTCACCAAGGCCATTCTCGAAGACCGGCCGATCGACGTGTTCAACCACGGCAACATGCGCCGCGATTTCACCTACATCGACGACATCGTCGAAGGCGTGATCCGTGCGCTCGACCGTACCGCCACGGCCTGCCCGGATTACGACCCGGCGACCGCCGATCCGGCGACCAGCAATGTTCCCTACCGCGTGTTCAACATCGGCAACAACAATCCGGTGCAGTTGCTCGACTTCATCAATGCCATCGAAAAGGCGCTCGGCCGGACGGCGGAAAAGCGCCTCCTGCCGTTGCAGGATGGCGACGTGCCGGCCACTTACGCCGACACCACGCTGCTCGATGACTGGGCCGGCTTCGTGCCGGCGACGCCGGTCGCGGAGGGCGTCAGGCGCTTTGTCGCCTGGTACCGCGAGTATTACCGGGTTTGACACAACCCATTCCATTGCAACCTATCCAGGGCCAAATCCATGTGTGGCATCGTCGCGGCGGCAGCCGGCAACAACATCGTCCCCATCCTCGTCGAGGGCTTGAAGAAACTCGAATATCGCGGTTACGACTCGGCGGGTCTGGCCGTCATCGACGGCGACTCGATCCGCCGCATCCGCTCGGTTGGCCGCGTCGCCGAACTGGCGACAGCCGCCGCCGACGCCCATGCCGTCACCGGCATCGCCCACACCCGCTGGGCGACCCACGGCGTGCCTTCGGAGCGCAACGCCCATCCGCACGTTTCCGGCTCGATCGCCGTGGTCCATAACGGCATCATCGAAAATTACGAAACCCTGCGCGCCGAACTGACGGAACAGGGCTACGTCTTCACCTCCGACACCGATACCGAGAGCGTCGCCCATCTGATCGCCGCCATGCGCTGCTGGGAACCCGACCTGTTCACCGCCGTTCGCCTGGCCTGCCAACGCCTGGTCGGCGCTTACGCCATCGCCGTCGTCGACACCCGCCAGCCGGGCAAGGTCGTCGTTGCCCGCGAAGGCTCGCCGCTGCTGCTCGGCCTTGCCGAGCACGGCAATTACGCTGCTTCGGATGCCTCGGCGCTGTTGCAGGTGACGCGCAACATGGTCTATCTGGAGAACGGCGATGTCGCCGAACTGACGCCGGCCAGCGTGCGCATCAGCCGGCTCGACGGCACGCCGGTCGGGCGACCGGTGCATGTCTCGGAACTGTCGGCCGCCGCCGTCGAGTTGGGTCCCTATCGCCATTACATGCAGAAAGAGATTTTCGAGCAGCCGCAGGCGCTGGCCAACACGCTGGAAATCGTCGGCGGCAGCAAAACCATTCAACCCGGCATTTTCGGCGCCGAAGCCGGCCAGTTGCTGCCCGATGTCGACCACATCCTGATTCTTGCCTGCGGCACCAGCAATCACTCCGGCCTGACCGCCCGTTACTGGCTCGAAGCCATTGCCGGCGTGCCCTGCACCGTCGAAATCGCCAGCGAATACCGCTACCGCACCTCGGTCGCCAATCCGCGCCAGTTGGTCGTCGCCATCTCGCAATCGGGTGAAACCGCCGACACCCTGGCCGCCTTGCGCCACGCCAAGGCGCTCGGCCAGTCCAAGACCCTGGCCATCTGCAACGTGCCGGAATCGGCCATCATCCGCGAATGCGCGCTGCGCTTCATCACCCGCGCCGGCCCGGAAATCGGCGTCGCCTCGACCAAAGCCTTCACCACCCAACTGGTCGCGCTGTTCGTGCTGACCCTGGTCATGGCCAAACTGCGCCAGCGCCTCGCCAGCGAACAGGAAAGCGCCTACATCGACCAGTTGCGCCACCTGCCGGTGGCGATCAACAAGGCGCTCGAACTCGAACCGGCCATCGAAACCTGGGCCAAGCGCTTCGCCGACAAGCAGCACGCGCTGTTCCTCGGCCGCGGCCGGCATTTCCCCATCGCCATGGAAGGCGCGCTGAAACTCAAGGAAATTTCCTACATCCATGCCGAGGCTTACCCGGCTGGCGAACTGAAACACGGCCCGCTGGCCCTGGTGGACGCCAACATGCCGGTCATCTCGGTGGCCCCCAACGACACGCTGCTCGACAAGCTCAAATCCAATCTCAAGGAAGTCCAGGCGCGCGGCGGCGAACTCTACGTCTTTGCCGACGCCGACTCGGAAATCCCGGAATCGGAAGGCGTGCACATCCTGCGTCTGCCGGAGCACTACGGCGCGCTGTCGCCCATCCTGCACGTCGTGCCGCTGCAACTGCTCGCCTACCACGCCGCCCTGGTCAAAGGCACCGATGTAGATAAACCGCGTAACTTGGCGAAATCGGTGACAGTGGAATGATGGCGTGGCGCCCCCTCACCCCTGCCCCTCTCCCCCTTACAGGGGGCGAGGGGGGCGCTCACTCTCCCTGCTTGCGGGGGTGTAGCGAGGGCCGTAGGGCGGGTTTCAACCCGCCGATCCAACATCGAATCCTGATTCTGACCGGCGGGGCAAGCCCCGCCCGACGCCCCTTGTCCGGCAAATAGCGATCCCTCATGGCTACCTACGCCATCGGCGACATCCAGGGCTGCTACGACACCCTGCGTCATCTGCTCGATTGCTGCGCTTTCGATCCGGCGCATGACCGGCTGTGGCTGGTCGGCGATCTCGTCAATCGCGGCCCGCATTCGCTGCAAACCCTGCGCCTGATCCGCTCGCTGGGCGACGCCGCGCTAACCGTGCTCGGCAATCACGATCTTTACTTGCTGATGGTGGCCGAGGGCGGCGCGAAATTCCGCGCCGGGGACGACACCTTGCAAGCCGTGCTCGACGCCCCCGACGCCGGCGAATTGCTCGACTGGCTACGCCGCCAGCCGCTGTGCCACAGCGAAGGGGATTACTGCCTGGTGCACGCCGGCCTCTTGCCGCAATGGACGGCGGCGCGCGCCCGCGAACTGGCCCGCGAGGTCGAGGTCATGCTGCAAGGCGAGCGGTTCGGCGAATTTCTGCGCCATCTGTGGGGCAGCGAGCCGGCGGCCTGGTCGGACGAGTTGAGCGGCTGGCCGCGCCTGCGGGTCATCGTCAATGCCATGACGCGCATGCGCTTTTGCACGCCGGACGGTGTCATGGAATTCAAGGTCAAGGGCAAGCCGGGCGACGCCCCGGCCGGTCATCTGCCGTGGTTTGAACTGCCGGGCCGCCGCAGCGCCGATGCGGTGCTGGTCACCGGCCACTGGTCGGCGCTCGGCCTCATGGTCACGCCGCGTCTGCTGGCGCTGGATTCCGGCTGTCTGTGGGGCGGGCCGCTGACGGCGATGCGCCTGGAAGATCGGCAACTGTTTCAGGTGCCGTGTTCGCCAACGGAAGCCCAGCCGCTGAAGCGATAGCGGCCACTTATTCACCCGGCAATTAAGTTTTGTCATTGCGCGCTCCGTCGCGGAATCCAAAAGCCGCATGGATGCTGCGACTACGCGCAGCATGACGCAGCAGGAATT
>WQUQ01000147.1 GCA_009782025.1 Desulfobulbus sp.
TACGATGTCATCATTGCCGGTCGGGATCTCGAACGCCCCGGCACCTCCGCTCCACAGACCAGCCACCGCCAGCCCCAACAGCAGCGGCCGGGAACGCCGCATGAATCTTCCAACTTTTGAATACTCCATTTCTTCCTCCTAATGTTTGGAACATCCTCGAAAGCCGGTTTGGGGTTCCCCTACGGAAAAGGAAATTCGCCTATCCCGTACTTTCGCCCGCCTGACCGGTCTATTTTTTGTTTTATTTTTGTTTTTTTGCGCAAATCGCCTGCTCGGCAGGTTTTGCTGTACAGCTTTCAACTGCTACAGAGCGGCTGCGAACAGCCAGCCCACTCTTTCTGTGCAACCATTGAGCACAAGCCACTACTCATGTGACACCCAACCACCTGGCTGCCGACGAAATTTATCGACCGTCCAGTCGGTTGTCAATAGTCTTTTCGTTGTGCAGCGCAGCATTCCCTCTGCTCGCAAGACGGGCCGCCAAGCGTACAAATATCGTTTTGATCCAAGGAATTGCATCGATTCACTGCATTCACGCGAATTCGCGGCCGACCGGTCGGTCGATACCGCCAAAGCCTTGCCCCGGAAAAGACGTTCCGCATTTGTCCTCCACTGAAGAGGAGCGTATGATTTTCGGAGGCGACCGACTGATCGGTCGACCATCATGCGACGACAACGCAATCGTCATCATCCGGCCAACACTTGGAGGTTATTTTGGAACCCATTACAAGCCCGTTGCTGCAATCCCCGCTGTTGCGACGAATCGCACCCTATACCCTGTGCGGTTATTCGCGCTTTCGCGAGGTTGTTGAGAAGGATGGCGCCATTCCGGCAAGGATCAAGGCCCTTTATGTCGCGGTTGCGGCAACAACCAAGGGGTACCGCGAAATGGCGCAGCGCGAGCTGAAGCGCGCTCATCAGATCGGCTTGACGTTCGACGAAGCGTCGGCAGCAGCCATCATCCTGAGCAGCGTGCGCGGCGAAGGCGCGGCTCTGTCCTACATCGCCGCGCTGGATGCCGAATATCCAGATCAGCCGGCCGCTGCGGTTCCCATGCCAAAGATCGACGTCAATGCCGGCGAAGCCGAGGCGAATTTTCTCCGCTATTTCGGAAGCATGCCGCCTTCCCTGGGCAAGCTGCTGAACCTGCTGCCCCTCGGCGGCGACGCCTACTATCTGATGCGCGAGGGAACGATCAACGGGACGCCGCTTGGCCCCAAGTACTCGGAATTGATGCTGGTTGCCGTTCTGGCGGCGGATTACAGCCCGCTCGCTTCCGTCCATATCAAGGGCGCGCGAACGGCCGGCGCCAGCGAAACCGAAATCGCCGAAACCCTGGTTTGCGCTGTCCTGACCAGCGGTCTGTCAGCCTGGGTTACCGGTGCGACGGCCATGGACGCTGCCTGATGGGGTGGCCGTTGCAAAAAATACATCGTCGGCTGATCGGCAGCGGGGGAGTTAAGATGTCGCTCCGTTTGCCGGAATCGTTCGCCGAAAAATAGCGGGCTCCGGCAGTCAACGAGCATTCAATGGATTCCGCGCCCATCGTCGGCGCGGTTATTTTTCTGGAGAAACCCATGAGCGCAGTAGTCCTCAGTGAAACCATCGGCCGCGTCGGTCTGATCCGCATCAATCGTCCGCAGGCGCTGAACGCCCTCAACGCCGAGGTGATGGCCGGCATTACCGCCGCCGTCGATGCCTTCGAGGCGGATGCCGGCATCGGCTGCATCGTCCTCACCGGCAACGACAAGGCTTTCGCCGCCGGCGCCGACATCGGCGCGATGAAGGATTACGACTATATGGATGCCTACCTGGGCAACTACATCACCGGCGGCTGGGAACGCATCAAGAGCGCCAGGAAGCCGGTCATCGCGGCGGTGGCCGGTTACGCACTGGGCGGCGGCTGCGAGGTGGCGATGATGTGCGACATGATTTTCGCCGCCGACACGGCCAAGTTCGGCCAGCCGGAAATCAAGCTCGGCACCCTGCCCGGCGCTGGCGGCACGCAGCGCCTGCCGCGCGCCATTGGCAAGGCCAAGGCGATGGACCTGTGCCTGACGGCGCGCATGATGGATGCCGCCGAAGCGGAACAATCCGGCCTGGTCGCCCGCGTCTATCCCGCCGACCAGTTGCTCGACGAAACGCTGAAGGCCGCCGCCGTCATCGCCAGCTTCTCGCTGCCGGCGGTGATGATGATCAAGGAATCGGTCAATCGCGCCTATGAATCCTCGCTCAACGAGGGCCTGTTGTTCGAGCGCCGCGCCTTCCATGCCAGCTTCGCTCTCGCCGACCAGAAGGAAGGCATGGCCGCCTTCGTCGAGAAACGCAAGCCGGCCTTCAAACACCGCTGAGATGAGCGGCGGGGCAAATCCGGCGCGCTTGCCCGCCGCCGCCTATTCGTTGCCGGCCCGGCAAGCGCATGACTCGCCGGCCCCGCCATGAATGGCGGCGCTCGGGATTCTCAGCATCAGCCGCGGGTAAGCGGTTAAAATCCGGCGCATGATCGGAATCCTGCTCATCACCCACGGCAGCTTTGGCGAGGCGCTGGTACAGAATGCCTGCCACGTGCTCAACAAACGCCCGGCGCAACTCAACCAGCTCGGCGTCGCCGCTCAGGACGATCCGCTCGATCTGCTGCCGCTGGCCCGCCAGATGCTCGCTCTGGTCGATAGCGGCCAGGGCGCGCTGGTGCTCACCGACATCTTCGGCGCGACGCCGTCGAATCTCGCCCTCAAGCTGCTCGAACCCGGCCGCGTCGAGGGTCTGGCCGGCGTCAACCTGCCGATGCTGCTGCGCGCCCTGACCTACCGCGACAAGGGCATGGAAATCCTGTTGCCGCGCGCCCGCGATGGCGGCCGCGATGGCGTCATCAATATGCTGAATCACTGACATGCTGAGCCGCGACACCGAAATCATCAACAAACTGGGCCTGCATGCCCGCGCCTCGGCCAAGCTGACGCAATTGGCCAGTCAATATCAGTGCGAAGTGTGGATGAGCAAGGGCAGCCGCCGCATCAACGCCAAGAGCATCATGGGCGTCATGATGCTGGCCGCCGGCAAGGGTTCGACGGTCAGCATCGAGACCGACGGGCCGGACGAGGCCGAGGCGATGGCGGCGCTGCTGGCGCTGATCGCCGACTATTTCGGCGAGGGGGAATGACGGCATGGAAATAGCGGCATGAGCTTCACCCTGCACGGCATTGGCGTCTCCGGCGGCATCGCCATCGGGCGGGCGCTGCTGATGTCGCACGCGACGCTCGAAGTCTCCCACCTGACGGTTGCGCCGCGCATGGTGGACAAGGAAATCGCCCGCTTCGACCAGGCCGTGGAAGCGGTCAAGAAAGAACTGGCGACGATGAAGGAATCGACCGAGCAGGCGCCGGCCGAACTCTCCGCCTTCATCGACATCCATACGATGTTTCTCGAAGACCCGGAGCTGACGACCAAGCCGCGCGAGATCATCCGCACCCGCCGCTGCAATGCCGAATGGGCGCTGGTGCAGCAGATGGAGCAACTGGTCGCGCAGTTCGAGCGATTCGACGATCCCTACCTGCGCGAGCGCAAATTCGATGTCCGCCAGGTCGTCGAGCGGGTCATCAAGGAATTGCTCGGCCACCCCAGCCGGGCCGTGATGAAGGCCGGCAAGGGCCTCCAGGAAGAAACGCTGGTCGTGGTCGCCCATGATCTGTCGCCCGCCGACGTGATTGCGTTCAAGGAGCACCGCTTCGCCTCCTTCATCACCGATGTCGGCGGCGGTACCTCGCACACGGCGATCCTCGCCCGCAGCATGGCCATTCCCTCGGTGGTCGGGCTGGAAAACGCCCGCGCCCTGATCCGTGACGACGAGATCCTGATCGTCGACGGCCTGCGCGGCGTCGTCATCGTCAATCCTGACGAGCGCGTGCTGGAAGAATACCGGCTGCGCAAGAACCAGATCGAACTGGAGAAAACCAAACTCAAGCGGCTGAAGGATGCAAGATCGCAGACGATCGACGGCGTTGACGTCGCGTTGCAGGCCAATATCGAACTGCCGGGGGACGTTCCCGAAGCCCTCGAAGGCGGCGCCGAGGGCGTCGGCCTGTTCCGCACCGAATTCCTCTTTCTCGACCGCGGCAACATGCCCGACGAAGAGGAGCAATACGAAGCCTACAAGAAAGTGGTCAAGGGCATGGGCGGCCGGCCCGTCACCATCCGCACCTTCGATCTCGGCAACGACAAGGATCTGCAACCCGATTCAAGCATCCACGACCGGGTCAAGACCAACCCGGCGCTCGGCCGCCGCGCCATCCGCCTGTCGCTGGCCGAGCCGCAGATGTTCCAGACGCAGTTGCGGGCCATCCTGCGCGCCTCGAAATACGGCCCGATCAAACTCCTGATCCCGATGCTGGCGCACGCTCACGAAATCGACCAGACCCTGGCCGCGCTGGAACAGGCCAAATCCAGCCTGCGCGGCGAAAAAATCGCTTTCGACGAAAACATCCAGGTCGGCGGCATGATCGAGATTCCCGCCGCCGCGCTGGCCATCGGCCTGTTCATGCGCCGCCTCGACTTTCTCTCGATCGGCACCAACGACCTGATCCAATACACGCTGGCCATCGACCGCTCCGACGAGCAGGTCGCCGCGCTCTACGACCCGCTCCATCCGGCGGTACTGATGCTGCTTGCCCACACCCTCTCCAGCGCCGAGAAGGCCGACATCCCCGTTTCCGTCTGCGGCGAAATGGCCGGCGACCCGAAGCTGACCCGGCTGTTCCTCGGCATGGGCCTGCGCATCTTCTCGATGCACCCTTCGCAAATCCTCAAGGTCAAGAATCGCGTGCTCAAGGCCGATGTCGGCGAGCTTGCCCCCGCCGTCCGCCGCATGCTGCGCCTGGAAGAACCGGGCAAACTGCGCGAGGCGCTGGAAAAGCTCAACGCCTGAGCCTTGGCAGCGCATCGAGGCAATGGTGACGACGCCTTGATCCGCGCACGGTACGCCAGAGCGCCCTGGCTGCCTTGGCCGGGACAACCTTGATAGGATATTGAAAATCAAACCAAAGCCGCTCCCCACGGCGCTTTTCCGTTAGAGCGAGTTCGGTTCAAATGCTTACACAATCTGGCGCTGCTCCCCCCATCCCAACCTTCCCCCGCAGGCGGGGGAAGGGGCTTTGTTCCCTCCCC
>WQUQ01000148.1 GCA_009782025.1 Desulfobulbus sp.
ACCCGATGATCGAATGGGCGCTCGACACCTTCTACCGCGACCTGTTCCAGCCGGTCGACGCCCGTATCGAGAAAGCCTTTCTGCTGACCGGGCCGAATGCTTACGAAAGCGCACTGCTCGACCTGATGGAGCGCATCGTCGCCGCCTACCCCGACCTGCGCCTGTTCTCGCTGCCATCCTTGGTCGGCAAGGAGAGAAAGCATCTGGAACTGGGCGTCGAGGGCGCGCCGGAGCGGGTCGAGCAAGCGATGGCGGAGATCCGCGCCGAAGTCGAGCGGCGTGACATTACCTGGGTTTGGCGACCGTGACCGGGTGTCGCTTTTATAGCGGTTGCCAAAAAATCCCCATGCTTTGTCGACTTCGCCTTGCCGTACTGCTCGTACTGTCTGCGGCTCGTCTTCGCGCCTGAGCATTTTTGGCAACCGCTATACGGACGGTTCAGCGCAAGCCGCTCAATTCCTTTTGAATGGCGGCGATATTTCGCTCATGCTGCGCCACGCGGTCGCGGTAGGGGGCCAGGCGGTCTACGCCGGCGGTGGTGCTGGGAGGCTCGCGCAGGTTTTCCTGGTCGGCCAGATCGCGCTTGGCCTGCTCAAGATTGCGCTGCTCGCCGCTCAGTTCCTGTTCGAGAATCAGCCGGCGGTCGCCGTCGCGGGCCTTTTGGGCATCTTCGGCGACGCGCGGAAAATCGGCGGGCGTCGGCTTGGCCGCCGCCGAACGCGGGCGCGCCGGCGGGGCTGGCATGGCCGTTTCCGGGGGCAGGGTCACGGCCTTGCAGTCCGGGTTGATGCGGGTGTTGGAAATCAGCGTACCGCCGTTTTCGTCAACGCACCTGTAGATGGTCTGGGCCGCCGCCGGCAGGCTGGCGGCGGCGATCAGAAGCGCCAATACGGGTCGTGTCATCGTTATCCTCTTCCGCCGCGGGGATCAACAACTGTAATACAGATCGAATTCAACCGGGTGCGTGGTCATGCGAATCCTGTTCACTTCGTCCATTTTCAGGGCGATGAAGGCGTTGATCCAGTCGTTGGAAAAGACGCCGCCACGGGTCAGAAATTCGCGGTCCTTGTCGAGATTGTCCAGGGCTTCTTCCAGCGAGGCACAGACGGTCGGGATTTTGGCTTCTTCTTCCGGCGGCAGGTCGTAGAGATTTTTGTCGGCCGGGTCGCCGGGGTGAATCTTGTTCTGGATGCCGTCCAGGCCGGCCATCAACAGGGCGGCGAAGCACAGGTAGGGGTTGGCGATGGGATCGGGGAAGCGGGCTTCGATGCGCCGCGCCTTGGTCGAGGCGACGTGCGGGATGCGGATCGAGGCCGAGCGGTTCTTGGCTGAATAGGCCAGCTTGACCGGGGCTTCGTAGTGCGGCACCAGGCGCTTGTAGGAGTTGGTGCCGGGATTGGTGATGGCGTTGAGCGCCTTGGCGTGCCGGATGATGCCGCCGATGTAATAGAGCGCTAGGTCGGAGAGGCCGGCGTAGCCGTCGCCGGCAAACAGGTTTTTGCCGCCTTTCCAGATCGACTGATGGACGTGCATGCCCGAACCGTTGTCGCCGACGATGGGTTTGGGCATGAAGGTGGCGGTTTTGCCGTACTGGTGGGCGATGTTGTGGATCACGTATTTCATGGTCTGCGTCCAGTCGGCGCGCTTGACCAGGGTGCTGAAGCGGGTGCCGATTTCGCACTGGCCGGCGTTGGCGACTTCATGATGGTGCACTTCGACGGGGATGCCGAGCGATTCGAGCGTCAGCACCATGGCCGAGCGGATGTCGTGCAGGCTGTCGACCGGCGGCACCGGGAAGTAGCCGCCCTTGACGCCCGGGCGATGGCCGGTGGCGCCGCTGCCTTCGTTCTTTTCGCCGGAATTCCAGGCCGCTTCGGCGGAATGGATTTTCAGAAAGCAGCCGGACATGTCGACCGACCATTCGACGCCATCGAAAATGAAGAATTCGGGTTCCGGGCCAAAGTAGGCGGTATCGCCGATGCCGCAGGACTTCAGGTAAGCCTCGGCGCGTTTGGCGATGGAACGCGGATCGCGGTCGTAACCCCGGCCATCGGCGGGATCGACGACGTCGCAGGTGAGGACGATGGTGGTTTCGTCAAAGAAGGGATCGACGTAGGCAGTGTCCGGGTCGGGCATCAACTGCATGTCGGACGCCTGGATGCCCTTCCAGCCGGCGATCGAGGAGCCGTCGAAGGCATGGCCGTTCTCGAATGTGTCCTCGCTGAAGGCGGAAACCGGCACGGTGACGTGCTGCTCCTTGCCGCGGGTATCGGTGAAGCGGAAATCGACGAATTTGGCATCGTTTTCCTTGACCATATCGATGATGTCTTGCGGGGTTGCCATGAGCTTGCTCTCTCCTGAAAAAAATGACCGGCGGGTCTGGCGGCGAAGGAAATCATCAGGCGCGCCAGACATCAGCGGAAACGCCCGGCATTTTGCCACAAGGACAGGATGTTCATGATGCGGCGCAACAAGAAAATCGTCCTAATTTGCTGCGACACAGGCATTCAGATGAACCGAGCGGATCGTCGGATGCCCCGCCAGCCGCTCCGCCAGGGTTTTTTCGGCTTGTGGCAGGGATATTTCTCCAGCCAGCCGCGCGCAATCGACATAGATCTCGACCTCGACCGCGCTGTCCAGGTAATGCAGCACGATCCGCTGCGGCGGCGGCAGGTCGGCCATCCGTTCTTGCAATTCGGCCAACACCACGGCGCGCTCGGGCAGAGCGGCGAGCACGGTCAGGTCGGTTCCCGGTTCCGGCTCGGGGTCGATGTGCACCAGCACATCGAGCACATCAGGGCGCTCGGCGAGGACGCGGATGCGCGCCAGTTCGGCGATGCGATGGCCTGCCGAGACGCTGATGCGGGAATCGACCTGCGCATGCACATCGACCAGCGCCTGGTGCGCCATGCGCCGGGTGCGCAGATCGTGCACGCCGAGCACGCCGGGCGTTGCCAGCAGGCACTGGCGGATGGCGACGACGCTGGCTTCGTCGAGGCCGGTATCGATCAGTTCCTTGGTCGCTCCCCACGTCATTTGTGCGCCCATGCGCAGAATCATGTAGCCCATCACGGCCGCCGCCAGCAAATCGAGAAAGCCCCAGCCGAGCAGCGCGCCGCCAATGCCGATGACGACGACCAGGGCCGAAGCGGAATCCGCCCGGGTGTGCAAGGCGTTGGCGATCACCAGTTGTGAGCGCAGACGGCGACCGACGGCGAGCAGGTAGTGGTACAAGCCTTCCTTGGCCAACATGGTGGCGATGGCCGCCCACAGGGCCGACAACTCGACCTGGTTCATCATTTCGGCGTGCTGGAGGCGGATGCCCGAATCCCACAGGATGCCGGCGCCGACCAATGCGAGCGCGACGCCGAGCGCCAGCGTCGCCGCCGTCTCGATGCGGGCATGGCCGTAGGGATGGTCGGGATCGGCCGGATGGGCGCTCTGCCGGCTGGCATAGATGACCAGAAAATCGGAGAGCAGGTCGGAAAAAGAGTGCAGGCCGTGGGCGATCAGCGACTGCGAATGGGCCAGCCAGCCGATCACCAACTGCACCGCGGTCATCACCAGATTGACCGCGACGCTGACCCAGGTCGCGCGCTGCGCTACGGTCGCGCGCTCGGCTGGCGTCATTGATATGGATTGTCCATCTGTCTGTGTCATTTTTTCTGCCCTATACTAACGGATTCAATTTTAACAGCCGACGATCATGGGAACGCTCAGCGAACTCCTTAACTTGGCCCAGGCCCGTGGCCGCGCCCTGGAACGCCCGTACCAGGGCGAACTGACGCCGCGCGAAGCCTACGAACTTTTGCGCCTGGCGCCTGGCGCGACGCTCGTCGACGTTCGCACACACGCCGAGTGGGACTGGGTCGGCCGCATCCCCAACGCCGTCGAGATCGAGTGGAACCAGTACCCCGGCGGCGCGCGCAACCCGTACTTCATCGCCGAACTGCAACGGCGGGTCGATCCCGAAGCGCTGGTGTTGTTCCTGTGCCGCAGCGGCGTGCGCTCCATTGCCGCGGCGACGGCCGCGACTGAAGCCGGCTACGGCGCCTGCTACAACGTTCTCGAAGGCTTCGAGGGCGACAGGGATGCCCACGGCCATCGCAACGCCATCGGCGGCTGGCGTCATGCCGGCCTGCCCTGGCATCAAGGGTGATGACGCGCTGCCGCGCCCAGTCTCAACGGAATCCAGCATGCAAACCGCACCCCTTTCCTTCGCCCCGTTCAACGACCTTGCCGACGACTGCCAGGAGCGCATCCGCGCCGCCCGCGCCCGGCTGGGCAGCAAGGCCGTGATCCTCTGCCACCACTACCAGCGCTCCGACGTGTACCAGCATGCCGATTTCACCGGCGATTCGCTGAAATTATCGAAGCTGGCGGCACAGACCGATGCCCAATACATCGTTTTCTGCGGCGTGCATTTCATGGCCGAGGTCGCCGACATCATGAGCGCGCCGCATCAGATCGCCATCCTGCCCGACCTCGCCGCCGGCTGCTCGATGGCCGACATGGCCAATCTGGCCAAGGTCGAGCGCTGCTGGCGCGAACTCGGCGAAGTGCTCGACGTCGAGGCCGAAGTGACACCGGTCACCTACATCAATTCGGCAGCCGACCTGAAAGCCTTCTGCGGCGAACACGGCGGCGCCGTCTGCACCTCCTCCAACGCCGGCGTCATCGCCGAATGGGCCTTCGCCCAGCGGCCCAAGGTGCTGTTTTTCCCCGACCAGCACCTCGGCCGCTGGACCGGTCACCAGATGGGTTTGGCGATGGACGAGATGGTCGTCTGGGATCCCGATCTGGAAATGGGCGGCCTGACGGCGGAGCAGATCAGGCACGCGAAAATCCTGCTGTGGAAAGGCCATTGCTCGGTGCACCAGATGTTCCAGAAAAGCCACATCGACGCCTTCCGCGCCAAGTACCCGAACGGGCTGGTCATTTCTCACCCGGAATGCAGTTTCGCGGTCTGCGCCGCATCCGATCATGTCGGTTCGACCGAATACATCGTCAAGACCATCAAGGAAGCGCCGGCCGGCACCCACTGGCTGGTCGGTACCGAACTCAACCTGGTCGACCGCCTGGCCCAGGAAGTGCTGCCGCAGGGCAAGATCGTCCAGTTCATGTCGCCCACCATCTGCATGTGCTCGACGATGCA
>WQUQ01000149.1 GCA_009782025.1 Desulfobulbus sp.
TCCCCCGCCAAGCGGGGGAGGGAATCTCGCTCCTTCCCCCGCGCGCGGGGGAAGGTTGGGATGGGGGGAAGTGCAACCACTTGAAGCGAAATTGCTCTAATACTCATGCAGCATGGCAATTTCGGTATCGGCGTGGCGCAGGCGCTGGGCCAGGGAGCGGGCGATGGCGGTGAGCAGGGCGATGGCGAGGCGCTTGTGTTCGTCGGCGAGGAGGTTGAATTGCTCGGCGGTGAGCACGAAAAACTCGGCTTCGCTGGCGGTGACGGCATCGTTGCCGCGCGGGCGGCCGTCGAGAAAACCCAGCCCGCCGAAGAAATCGCCGCGGCCATAGCTGGCGACGTGGCGCAGACGACCGCCACCGAGCGGGGCGAATATCTTGACCGCGCCGCGCCGGATCAGATAGATGGCGCCGTCCTCCTGGCCGCGTGAATAGACGGTGGCTCCGGCGGGATAGGTGACTTTTTTCAGGCGCGCTTCGAGGTCGGCCAGCGTTTCATCCTTCCTTTGCTGGAACATTTCCATTTCCATCAGTTCCAGCGGCGTTTCCTGTACCGGCGTGGCCTGTCCGGTCTGGCCGAGCATCTGTTCCTCGACCCATTCGATGGCGCTGTCGAGTTCGCCGAACAGGCGCACGCTTTCGGCGTTGCCGGTGACGCCGGTCTGTTCCAGAAGTTCGCGCAGATTGCGGCCATTGGGCAGGTTTTTGCGGATGTCGGAGAGCAGCAGCATCGCGCCATGCTCGGTCAAGGCATCGCGCACCTGACACAGCATGTGGGCGGCCGTGACGTCGACGGACTGGACGCGGCGGAAGTCGAGAATGATGAAGCGGCGGGTTTGCAGTTCCGGGTCGAGTTCGCTGAACAATTGCTGGGTGGTACCGAAGAACAGGCTGCCTTGCAGTTCAAAGATCACCGCCTGGTTGCCTTTTTCTTCGAGGATGCGGGTTTCCGCCTCGGGCCGGTGCCAGCTTGACGAGCGTTGGTTGACGTACAGCTTGCGGCGCACGACCGCGCCGCCGATCTGTTCGCGCAGAAAGAGCAGGATCGCCATCGCCACGCCGACGCCGGAGGCGGCGATGAGGCCGACGCGCAGCGCGACGACGACCACCGTCACCACCACCGCGAAATCGAACACGGTCGATGGCGAGAGGACGAAGCGCAGCGCTTCGCGGTCGATCATGCGCACGCCGACGACGATCAGGATGCCGGCCAGCGCGGCGACCGGCAGCCAGGCGATGAAATTGCTCAAGAGCAGGGCGAAAATCAACGCCGACAGTCCTTCGACCAGGCTCGATGCGCGCGTCATCCCGCCGCTCGCCAGGTTGACCAGGGTCGGCCCCATGGTTCCCGAACCGGGCATGCCGCCGACCGACGAGGCGGCGACGTTGGCGACGCCCTGGGCGACCAGTTCGCGGTTGGAATTGTGCTGCGAGCGGGTCATCTGATCGAGCACGACGCAGGTTTTCAGCGTGTCGATCGAGAGCAGCACGGCCAGCGTCAGCGCGCTACCAAGCAGGGCGGCGATCTGTGAGAGGCGCAGGTCGCCGATGTCGCGCCAGCGAGTGACGATGGCGGCGTAATACCCCGTGCCGCCGACCCCCGGCGAGCCGACCAGCAGCGGATTGTCGGCGCTGTTGAGCAGCGCCGGATCCTGCGTCGCCAGAAGAAAATAGACGACGATACCGGCGACGATGCCGAGAATGGTGCCCGGCGCCCGCTGCGTCAGGCGCGGGGCCAGCAGCATCGCGGCGATCGTCGCCACGCCGATGGTCACCGCCTGCCAGTTCCACTGCCAGGGCGAGATCAAGGCTTCATGCCAGGGCGTGCCGTCCGGCGCGCCGAGCAGCTTGTCGATCTGGCTGCCGATGATGATGAGGCCGACGCCGGTCAGGTAGCCGCTGACCACCGGGTAGGGAATGTAGCGGATCAGGCGGCCGATGCCGATGACGCCGAGCAGGATCTGGAACAGGCCGGCGAGGATGCCGAGCATCAACAGCAGCAACACGATGTCGCCGGCCGGCATGCCCTCCTCGACCAGGCCGATGGCGAAAGCGGACAGCACGGCGGCGGCGGGCGCCGAGGGGGCGCTGATGAGGCGGTCGGTGCCGCCGAGCAGGGCGGCAATCAAGCCGATCACGCTGGCGCCGACGATGCCGGCCAGCGCGCCGAGGGCGGCGTAGCCGGGAGCGATGGCGGCATAAATGCTGACGCCGAAGGCGACGGCGGCCGGCAAGGCGACCAGCATGGCCGCCAGGCCGCCCCAGAAATCGCCGCTGAGAAAGGGTTTGTTTGCCAAGGACTGCATGCCGGGTCTTTCGCCGATTCACATGCGCCGATGGTAACGCTTCCGCCGCCGTCACGGCGGCCCATTCAGCAGGGCAATTGGAGGGAAGCGCGCGGCCGCCCAAACCTGTTACGATGCAGCCCCCACCGTAACGCAATCCCACAATAACAATGTCCTCCCCAACCGATCGCATGAGTCCAGAGGAGCGCCGGGTTGGCGCGGCGCTGGCTTCCATTTTTGCCCTGCGCATGCTCGGGCTGTTCCTGATTTTGCCGGTGTTCGCGGCGTTTGCGCCGAGTCTGCCCGGCGGCCACGATCTGGCTCTGGTGGGCTTGGCGATGGGCGCTTACGGGCTGACCCAGGCGCTGTTGCAGATTCCCTTCGGCATATCTTCCGACCATTGGGGGCGCAAGCCGGTGATTGTCATCGGGCTGCTGTTGTTCGTGGTCGGCAGTTTCATCGCTGCCTGGGCGCCGGACATGCACTGGATGATCGTCGGCCGCGTGGTGCAGGGCGCCGGCGCGATTTCGGGGGCGGTCACGGCGCTGGCCGCCGATTTGACGCGCGAGGAGCACCGCACCAAGGTGATGGCCATGATCGGCTCGTCGATCGGTCTCGTTTTCGCTCTGTCGCTGGTTGCCGCGCCGCTGCTCTACGGCTGGATCGGCATGAGCGGGCTGTTTTCGCTGACCGGCACGCTGGCGCTGCTGGCGATTGCCGTGCTGCTCTGGGTGGTGCCGACGCCGCCGCGCCCGCCGGCGCCGGTTCGCCTGCCCCTGCGCCGGGTGCTGGCCGAGCGCGAATTGCTCAAGCTCAATCTCGGCATCGGCTTTCTGCACATGATTCAGATGGCGATGTTCGTGGTTCTGCCGCGGGCGTTGATCGACTACGGCGGCCTGGCGACGCCGGAGCACTGGAAGGTGTATCTGCCGGCGGTGCTGGCTTCCTTCGTCGTCATGGTGCCGGCGATCATCGCCGCCGAGAAGAAGGACCGCATGCGCCTGGTGTTCCGCGCCGCCGTCGCGCTGATCGTCGTCGTCCAGCTTGGCCTGTACCTGTTCGGCCATAGCCTGACCGGGCTGGCTTTATGTCTGCTGCTGTTCTTCGTCGCCTTCAACATTCTGGAGGCGACGCTGCCCTCGCTGGTGTCGCGCGCCGCGCCGCCCGAGGCCAAGGGCGCGGCGCTCGGGGTGTACAACACGACCCAGGCCATCGGCCTCTTTCTCGGCGGCGCGGCGGGCGGCCTGATCGCCCGGCACTGGGGCGGCGGCGCGGTGTTCGCCGTCTGCGCCTGCCTGGCCCTCGTCTGGCTGGCGGTCACTGGAACCATGCGCTTCTCCCGGCGGCAAGCGGCGGCCTGAATCCACCCGACGGGTCGGGGCGATGCGGGCGGCGCGCCATCCCGGTTACAATGCGCCTTTGCATTCGGGCGCTGGTTATCCAGCACGGACAAGACAAAGGAGATACAGACATGGCATCAGTCAACAAGGTGATTCTCGTCGGCAACCTCGGCGCCGACCCGGAAACCCGCTACACGGCCAGCGGCGATGCCGTCTGCAACATCCGCATGGCGACGACGGAAAGCTGGAAGGACAAGCAGAGCGGCGAGAAGCGCGAAATCACCGAGTGGCATCGCGTGGTGTTCTACCGCAAGCTGGCGGAAATCGCCGGCCAGTATTTGAAGAAAGGCTCCTCGGTCTATATCGAGGGCCGCATCAAGACCCGCAAGTGGCAGGACAAGGACGGTCAGGACCGCTACACCACCGAAATCGAGGCCACCGAAATGCAGATGCTCGGCGGCCGCCAGGGCGCGGGCGCGCCGGCTTCCGGCGGCGGCGGCTACGATGAGCCGAGCGACTACGCGCCGGCGCCGCCGAAGAACAAGCCGAAGCCGGCCTTCGACGATCTGGGCGACGACATCCCGTTCTGATCCAGGCCCCGCCCGGCGTGGCGGGATTCATCCATTCTCGTCGTTCATGAACAGCAGCGGATCATGGCCAACTATTTCACCTTCAAGGTTCTCGAAGACATCGCCCGCGATCTTTCGGGCAAGGAAATCACCTTCCCGACCTTTCTCGACATTACCTACCGGGTTCGCGCCGCGCTCAAGGATCCCAATCTGAATATCGAGCAACTGGCCAAGCTGGTCGGGGCCGAGCCGCTGATGAGCGCCAAGATCATCCGCATGGCCAACTCGGTGGCGCTCAACCCCTCGGGCCGCGAAGTCGCCGATGTCAAGAACGCCATCGTCCGCGTCGGCATGGAGGCGGTACGCACGGTGTCCTTCGCCGTGGCCATGGAACAACTGCTCAAACAAAAGCAGATGAAGCCCTTCGCGGCCATTTGCCAGCGGCTGTGGGAACACACGTCGTATGTCGCCGCGCTGTGCCGGGTACTGGCCCGGAGACTGACCAAGGTCAATGGCGACGAGGCCATGTTCGCCGGCCTGGTCCATGACCTCGGCGTTTTCTACCTGCTGTCGCGCGCCGCCAGCCTCCCCGAACTGGCCGCCGACCCGGTCGAACTGCACGGGCTGCTGATCGGCTGGCACGACAACATCGGCCACGCCCTGCTGTCGGCCCTCGGCTCGCCGGAACCGGTGCTGGTCGCCGTGCAGGAACATGAAAACGAGCGGGCGATCAGAACCATCGCCACGCTCCCGGACGTGCTCTATGTCGCCAACAAGATCGCCAACCACGGCGGCTTCGCCTGGCGCGACCCGGAACTCGACGGCGTCGTCGATACCACCGTGCTCGACGCCCTGTTCGACGCCCAGACCCTGACCGCGATCATCGACGAGTCGCAGGAAGAAGTGCGCTCGCTGAAAGCCGCGCTCAGCGGCTAGGGTTCTGCATGGCATATTCCATTTCT
>WQUQ01000150.1 GCA_009782025.1 Desulfobulbus sp.
TGAGCAAATGGCCACTTCGACCTCGCCACCCCTCGCCGCAACCACCAATCATCATCAATGAGAGGATTCAGATTCTTAAGTGACAAGTATTGGGGCTAAAAGAGGCGTTCGAGCGTATCGGCAAGCGCATCTAACAATTCGCCTTCGGCTCACTCCAATCTACCCGTTTCTCATAACCCGTACCCCATGAACATCACCCGCATCCGCGCCCTGCGCGGCCCCAATTTGTGGAGCCGCCGTACCGCCATTCAGGCGATTGTCACCTGCTCCGGCGGTGAATCGGCCATTGCCGATCTGCCCGGTTTCGAGGGGCAGTTGCGCGCCCGGTTTCCTGAGTTGGGCGACCTGATTCCCGCCGATCATCTCGATACCGTGTCGATGGCCCATGTGCTCGAATTTACTAGCAATAAAGGGTCGGAGTCGGATTAAATCCAACAAGCATAGGTCGTGGTGAGCCAACGGCGAACCGCGACGCCACCGCTGCTTGTCGCGGTTGTTCGGCTTCGCCGAGTCCCGCTTTGCGGGACCAGCCCGCGTAGGTTGGGCTGAGCGCAGCGAAGCCCAACATTTATTTCGGATAAACCGCATTCGCCGAAATATACGTCATTGTTTTGGCCTATCCAAATGTTGGGCTTCGCTGCGCTCAGCGCCAACCTACGAAATGTGCAACCTATACGGGCCATTGGTGTTGCATCACCCATTCCTGATCCCCTCCCATTGTTTTTGCAGCCGTTTCACCGACACCGGCACCGGCGTGCGCAGTTCCTGGGCGTAGAGGCCGACGCGCAGTTCTTCCAGCAGCCAGCGGAATTGTTCGACCTGTGGGTCGGGCGTGCCGAGTTTGGCTAATTGAATGGCTCGCCGCTCGTAGTTGCTCCACAGCGGGGCGTATTCAGCCATCAGTTGCGCGTCACGGGCTGGATTGGCTTTCAGTTTGTCGAGGCGGATGGCGATGGCTTTGAGGTAGCGCGGGAGGTGTTGCAGGCGCTCGAAGGGGGTGTCGATGATGAATTGCTTGCCGAGCAGGCGTTTCAACTGGGCTTCGATGTCGGCCACAGCCGCCGTGTGCGCCTTGAAGGCGGGCAGCTTTTTGCTCACCGCCTGCCATTCGCCGAGTACCGTGCCGACCAGGCGGCAGATTTCCTGCATGATGAGGCCGAGCCTGGCCTTGGCTTCGACGCAGCGGGTTTTGAAAGTTTCCGCCGTGGTGGGTAGCGGTTCGCCCAGGCAGGCGCGCTCGAAGCCCAGTTCGATGAGTTGGCGCTTCAATTCGTCGCTGCTACAGCCCAGGCTCATGGTTTGCATGGCCATCTGGGTCAGGCCCGGCAGGTTTTTGTCGAAATATTTGATCTGCTCGCGGAATTGCAGCATGAACAGGCGGCGCAGGCCCCGGCGATGGCAGTCGGCGGCTTCTTCGGCGGAATCGAACACCTTGAGGCTGACCGTTTCACCGTCGTCGATCAGCGCCGGGTAGCCGATCACCGTCTGGCCCCCAACGGGAACCTCCATCAGTTCCGGCAAATCGCCGAAAGTCCAGTCGGTCAGTTGGGTGTATTCGGCGGGCGTTTCGTGCAGTTCGGCGAATTCTTCCTTGGCTTCCCGCCCCCACTCGCCGCGCAGGGCCGGCAGGCTGCGGTTCATGTCGAGTTGGCGGCCATGCTCGTCGATCAGCTTGTAGTTCATGAAAAAATGCGGCGGCAGCGCGTCGGGGCGGAAGGCGTCGGGCGTGACCGCCCAGCCGCGCGCGTTCAGCCCGCGCGCTTCGAGGATGTAGTCGATCAGCGGCGGCAGCAGGCCCTGGTTGATTTTGCGGTCGTTGCTGGCGGTGGCGGCGATGAATTCGTCGACGAATTCCGGCACCGGCACCAGCTTGGCGCGGATTTTTTGCGGCAGGGTCTTGATGAGTTGCGTCAGTTTTTCCTTGAGCAGCCCCGGCACCAGCCATTCCATGCGCGCCGCCGGAATCTGGTTGAGTTGCGCCAGCGGCAGGGTCAGCGTCACGCCATCCCTCGGCGAACCCGGCTCGAAATGGTAGGTGAGCGCATACTCCACGCCGCCGGCCTTGAGGTGATGCGGAAAAGCGTCCGTCGTCACGCCGGCCGCCGAGTGGCGCATCAGGTCGTCTTTTTCCAGGAACAGCAGGCGGGGATCGTCCTGTTCCGCCTCTCGCCGCCAGTGGTCGAAGGCCGCGCCGTTGTGGATGCCTTCGGGAATCAGATGGTCGTAGAAGGCGAAGATCAGTTCGTCGTCCACCAACACATCCTGGCGGCGCTGCTTGTGCTCGATCTTTTCGATGTCGCGGATCTGTTTCTGGTTGTGCTGGAAGAAGGGCCAGCGGCGAGCAAAGGCCTCGTCGATTTCCTCGCCGACCAGCCCCTGGCGGATGAATACTTCGCGCGCCTCGGCCGGGGCCAGCGGCCCGTAGTGGATGCGCCGCTTGGGGTTGATGACCACGCCGTAGAGCGTCGTGCGCTCCCAGGCGGCGACCCGCATGGCCTTTTTCTCCCAGTGCGGATCAAAATACTGGCGCTTGATGAGGTGAGCGCCCGCTTTCTCGATCCAGCCTTCTTCGATGCGGGCGACGCAGCGCCCGAACAGGCGCGTCGTTTCGGTGATCTCGGCGGCCATCAGCCACTTGCCGGCTTTTTTCTGCAAGGGCGAGGATGGGTGAATGAGGAAGCGGATGCCGCGCGCCCCGAGGTAATAGCCGGATTCGTCCGACTTGCAGCCGATGTTGCCCAAAAGGCCCGTGAGCAGCGCCATGTGGATGGCCTCGTAAGCACCGGGCTGCTCGTTCTCCTTCCAGCCCAGTTCGGCAATCAGGGCATGCAACTGCCCGTGCACCTCGCGCCACTCGCGCAAACGCAGATGCGACAAAAAATGCGCGTGGCAGGTATCGACCAGTTGCTTGTTGCTCTTTTTGTGCTCGACGGCGTTCTGGAACCAGTTCCACAGCTTCCACCAGGCGAGAAATTCCGATTTCTCGTCGGCGAACAATTTGTGCTTTTCGTCCGCCGCCTGCTGGCGCTCCTGTGGCCGCTCGCGCGGGTCTTGCGTCGATAGCCCGGCGGCGATCACCAGCACTTCCTTGAGGCAACCGAGATCGCGGGCGGCGACCAGCATGCGGCCGATGCGCGGATCGAGCGGCAGGCGGGCCAGCGCCTCGCCGACGGGGGTCAGCCTGCCATTGTCCTCATCGAGCGCGCCGAGTTCCTGCAACAGCGCGTAGCCGTCGGCGATGGCCTTGGCCGGCGGCGCTTCGAGAAAGGGAAAGTGGGCGACATCGGTCAGGCGCAGCGACTTCATGCGCAGAATGACACCGGCCAGCGAGGAACGCAGAATCTCCGGGTCGGTGAAGGGCGGCCGGGCGGCGAAATCCTGTTCGTCATACAAACGTATGCACACCCCGGCGGCCACCCGGCCACAGCGCCCGGCCCGCTGCCGCGCCGCCGCCTGAGAAATTTTCTCGATCTGCAACTGCTCGATCTTGTTGCGGTAGGAATAGCGCTTGACCCGCGCCAACCCGGTGTCGATCACATAGCGGATGCCGGGCACGGTCAGCGAGGTTTCGGCGACATTGGTCGCCAGCACGATGCGCCGCTGGCCGCTGGAGGGCTTGAAAATGCGATCCTGCTCGCCGGCCGACAGGCGCGAGAACAGCGGCAGAATTTCCGGCGCATGAGCTGCGGATAATCCTGGCCGGGCCAGCGCATGTTTGCGCAGCGCCTCGGCCGCCTCGCGGATTTCCCGCTCGCCGGGCAGAAACACCAGAATGTCGCCGGGGCCGAGGCGGGCCAGTTCATCGGCGGCATCGACAATGGCGTCGTAAAGATCGCGCTCATCATCGCGCTCGTCGATGTCCATGACGGGCCGGTGGCGCACTTCGACCGGATAGAGCCGCCCCGACACCTCGATCACCGGCGCGGGCTGCTCATTGACCGCGAAATGCCGGGCGAAACGCTCGGCGTCGATGGTCGCCGAGGTGATGATGAGCTTCAAATCGGGGCGCTTTGGCAGCAACTGCTTCAGATAACCGAGCAGAAAGTCGATATTGAGGCTGCGCTCGTGCGCCTCGTCGATGATGATCGCCTCGTAGGCGTTCAAAAAAGGATCGGACTGCGACTCGGCCAGCAGGATGCCGTCGGTCATCAGCTTGACCCAGCTTTCCGGGCCGGTGCGATCCTGGAAGCGAATCTTGACGCCGACGCCTGCGCCGACCTGGGTTTTCAACTCCTGCGCCAGCCTCGATGCCACCGACCGCGCCGCCAGCCGGCGCGGCTGCGTATGGCCGATCAGCCCGCGCGCGCCAATACCGAGATCGAGGCAGATTTTCGGTAACTGCGTCGTCTTGCCAGAGCCGGTTTCGCCGCAAACGATGACCACCTGATGCGCGGCAATCAGCGCGGCAATATCGCCGCGCCGCTCATTGACCGGCAGATCGGCGGCAAATTCCGGCCGCGGCAAATCCGCCCGCCGCGCCGCCACCGCTGCTTGTGAGCGTTCAAGTAATGCCCCGATTTCAGCTTGCGCCTTGTTTCGAGCCTCGCCGACCGCGCGCTCCAGTTCGCGTTGCAGCGCCCGCAAACGGCGGGCATCGGCGGTCAAGATGTCGTGGGGATTTTGATCGCGGCGCGAACGGGCGCTGCGGGTGGGAATGTGTGCCATGAGGCGGGATTATCCCGGAAACGGCGGCTGGACGCGCCCGGTGCGGCGCACGGCAAACCGGCTGGCAGGAAGTTGCCCCCCAACCCTTGGCGCTTCTTGCCTCAGAGCATCGACCTTCTCCGACTCCTGATAGCGAAAATTAAAAGCGAACCCGGCCCCTTTTCGGAGCGATAGGTTCGCTCGCGTGCCTGGATGCGCGATTTCGCGGTCGCGCTGCTTTCGCGGAATCGGTAGGACTCATTGCCGGTCTCGACGATATGGCAGTGATGCGTCAGCCGGTCGAGCAGCGCCGTCGTCATCTTCGCGTCGCCGAACACGCTGGCCCACTCGCTGAAGGTCAGGTTCGTCGTGATCATCACGCTCGTGTGCTCGTAGAGCTTGGAGAGCAGCTGAACGACCACCTACTGAAGTAGGTGGGTTCGCGCGGGTCGTAGGGGACTGAAGTCCACCCGCTTCGCTCCCCGCGCTAAAACCCGCCCCATCAACCG
>WQUQ01000151.1 GCA_009782025.1 Desulfobulbus sp.
CGCACCGCCCAGGCCCAGGCCGAAGGCCGCTTCGACGCGGAAATCGCGCCGATGGAAAGCCTGATGACGGTCGTCGACAAGGCCACCGGCGAAACTTCGCTGAAAAGCGTGACCCTGAAGCACGACGAAGGCAATCGCGCCCAGACCACCCTCGACGACCTGACCAAGCTGCAACCGGTATTCAAAAAGGGGCAGCGCCTGAAGGAAGGCAAATACATCACCGCCGGCAACGCCTCGCAGCTTTCCGACGGCGCCGCCGCCCTGGTGCTGATGGAAGCCAGCGAAGCCGCCCGGCGCGGACTGACCCCGCTCGGCGCCTATCGCGGCATGGCCGTGGCCGGCTGCGACCCGGACGAAATGGGCATCGGCCCGGTCTTTGCCGTGCCCAAACTGCTCAAGCAGGCCGGACTCAAGGTTGCCGACATCGGCCTGTGGGAACTCAACGAAGCCTTTGCCTGCCAGGTGCTCTACTGCCAGGACAAGCTCGGCATTCCCGACGAACTGCTCAATGTTTCCGGCGGCGCCATCGCCGTCGGCCATCCCTACGGCATGTCGGGGGCGCGCATGACCGGCCATCTGCTCTTTGAAGGCAAGCGGCGCAAGGCCAAATACGGCATCGTCACCATGTGCGTCGGCGGCGGCATCGGCGCGGCCGGCCTGTTCGAGATTTTCTGAGGCTGGCGCGAAAAACGGCCGGGCCACGCTCCCTCCTCCGCTTGCGGGGGAGGGTTGGGGAGGGGGATTGGTGCGCAATGCCTGAATCAACAGCCATCCCCCCATCCCGGCCTTCCCCCGCATGCGGGGGAAGGAGGGAAACATCATGAACCTCCGCCATGTCCTGAAGCCGATCAACCTCGGCCCCGTCACCATCCCCAATCGCGTCGCCCGCACCGGGCACGGCACCGGCCTCGGCGGCGGCACGATCAGCCAGGCGCTGATCGACTACCATGTGGCGCGGGCCAGGGGCGGCGTCGGGCTGACGATCCTCGAAGTCATCTCGGTCAACGGCTCGGCCTATCCTTTTCTGGTCGCCAACGCGCCCGGACTGGTGGACGGCTATCGCACCCTGATGGACGGTGTGCGCCCTTGCGGCATGAAGGTCTTTCAGCAGATCGGCAATCTCGGCAACGAAGCGCCGCAGGCGGATGGTTCGCCGCCCCTGTCGTCCTCCGATTCGGTGGGCGCTCTGCTCGGCATCCAGGCGGAGCCGATGAGCAAGGCGCAGATCGGACGGCTCATCGACAACTACCTGGCGGCGGTTGAGGATTGCGTGGCCGGCGGGCTGGACGGGATCGAGTTGCACATGGCCCACGGCTATCTGATCCAGCAATTTCTGTCGCCGCTCTATAACGTCCGCGACGACGGCTATGGCGGCAGTTTTGAAAACCGCCTGCGCCTATCTCTTGAACTGCTGGCCGCCGTGCGCGCTGCCATCCCCAAACACATGGCGCTGGGCGTGCGGCTGAGCGCCGAATTGCTGCCGGGCGGCATGACGCCCGCCGATGTCGGCCGGGTTGCCAAGGTCTTTGAAGAACAGGGTTTGATTGATTTTCTCGATCTGACCATCGGCACCGACTACAACCCGCACAAGGTCATCGCCGCCATGCACGAGCCGGTCGGCTACGAACTGCCTTACGCCGCCGCGTCGAAGCAGGCGGTCAAGGTTCCCGTGCTGGTCACCGGCCGCTTTCGCACCCTGGAGGACGCCGATCAGGTGATCGCCGCCGGCGAGGCCGATCTGGTCGCCCTGACGCGAGCGCATATCGCCGACCCGGATATTGTGCGCAAGACCATCGACAACCGCGTCGAACAGATCCGGCCCTGCATCGGCTGCAATCACGGCTGCATCGGCGGCCTGCTGACGCTGGGGCGCATCGGCTGCGCGGTCAACGTGGCGGCGGGCAATGAAGCCACTTTGGCGGAAGAACTCATCGCGCCGACCCGTGCCCCCAAGGCTGTGCTGGTCGTCGGCGGCGGCCCGGCCGGGCTGGAAGCCGCCCGCGTCGCCGCCCTGAAGGGACATCGCGTGATTCTGGCCGAAGCCGCCAAGGCACTGGGCGGCTGCGTCAACATCGCCAAGCGCGCGCCGCGCCGCATGGGCATCGGCGACATCACCGACTGGCTGGAGCGCGAAGTTTACCGGCTGGGGGTCGATGTTCGCCTGAGCACGTATATCCAGGCGGAAGATGTCCTGGCGCTTGCCCCCGATGTCGTCATCGTCGCCACCGGCTCGCTGCCGCGCCTCGATGGCCGCCAGCATCTGAGCCAGGGTCAGGCGGCGACCGGCATGGAGCAGCCGCATGTGGTTTCAAGCCACGAAGTGCTGCTCGAAAACCGGGATTGGGGCAAGCATGCCCTGGTGTTCGACGACACCGGCCATTACGAAGCCGTAGCCGCGGCCGAACATCTGATCGAACAAGGCATCGCCGTCACCTTCGTCGCCGCCCACGCCAGTTTCGCCCCCCGGCTGGAAGCCAGCCTGTCGGCTGATCCCGCCCTCGAACGCCTGGCGCGCGGCGATTTCCGCCTGATGACCCACGGTCGCCTGGTTTCGGTAGACGCGCGCCACGCGCGGGTGGCGCAGCGCTTTGGTGGCGCGGCAGAGGACATCCCGGCCGACACGGTGGTTTTCGTCTCCCACAACGCCTGCAACCGGGAACTGACGGACGCCTTGCAGGATTGGCCGGGCAGGTTGCTGACGGTCGGCGATGCGCGCAGCCCGCGCTATCTGCAAACGGCCATCCGCGAGGGCCATTTGGCGGCCCGGGGTATTGAGTAGCCCTTCTCCCTCTCCCCCGGCCCCTCTCCCACAAATGAGAGAGGAAAGAAGGAAAAAACCCCTCGCCCGTTTGCGGGAGAGGAGTTGGGGAGAGGGGCAACGCCCAGCAAGCGGTAAGGCGTTTTGCTCTAACCCAGACCGAGCGTCTCGATCACCTTCTTCTGCATCACTTTCTTGTTTATTTTCCCGGTTGACGTGTAAGCCATCTCGTCGATGACGACCATGTGCTCCGGCCACTTCTTTTTCGACAGCCCGATGCTTTCCAGATGCTCGGTCAGATCGGCAAGCTGTAGCGGCGGGTAGCCCTCCCGGATGCAGCAAATGGCGCAGGCCTGTTCGCCGAGGCGGGCATGCGGCACGCTGACGACGCTGACCTGGGCGATGGCCGGGTGGCGCGCCAGCGCCGCTTCGACTTCCGCCGGGTCGATGTTGTAGCCGCCGCGAATGATCTGATCCTTGAGCCGGCCGACCACTTTCAGATAGCCGTCGACGCCGCAGATGATCTCGTCGCCGGTGAGGTAGAAACCATCGGGCGTCAGGGAGAAGCTGCCGTCGCCCAAGCCTTTGCAATAGCCGAGAAACAGCGACGGCCCCTTGACGCCGGCCTGGCCGCGGCTGCCTCTGGGCAGCATGTTCAACTCGCCGTCGAAAGCCTCGTCCTGCGTGCCGGGGAAGGGCAAGCCGTCGGAGTTTTGACGTATTTCGAGCGAATCGTTCGGACGGGCCATGGCATGCCCCATGCATTCCGACATGCCGAAGGTACGCAGCGCCCGGATGCCGAGCAGATTCTCGGCGTCGGCGATCATTTCCGCCGTCATGGCGCTGCCGCCGACCGTCAACGCTTTCAGCGGGCTGCGTTTCGTCCATGCGCCGCTTCTGGCGCATTCGAGCATGGCGACCAGAACGGTCGGCACGCACATGCTCCAGCGACAGGAATATTTGTCCATCATCGCCAGTGCTTGCAACGGATCCCAGCGGTCGATGATGACGAGAGGATGGCCTTGAGAAAGGCTGAAGTGCACGCTGAAGGTGAACGCGGGGGCGCTACCCAGCGGCATGATGCCGACGATGGCGTCGTTCGGCTCCAGCCCGGCGACATAGGCGCAAGCGCGCACCGCGTAGTTCATCGCCGCGCTGGAATGCATGACGCCCTTGGGAACGCCGGTGGTGCCCGAGGTAAAGCCGATGAGGGCGGTGGCGCGCGCCACGTCGTCGAGCGTTTGCCCGGAGCGTTGGCGCAACGTGATGCGCAGACCTGTCGTCGCCCGGATCGGCTCAACACCTTCCTCTGCGCTGGAGGTAATCAATGCCACATGGCCGAGCCGCTCGTCGAGCACCTGTCGCTCGGCCCGGCCGAGATCCGGCGTGAAGGGGCAGATGACGGCTTCGACGCTCGATATGGCCAGCGCCGCCGCCATGGTCTGCGCATTCTTGCGGCCTTCGAGCATGACCCGGTCGTGCGCCGTGACGCCTTTCTCCTGCAAGGCTTCACGGATGGCGATGGCAAGACGGTGAAGTTCGGCGCGCGTCCAGCACCGACCATCGGCCTCGACCACGGCCAAGGCATCCGGCTTCGCATTGTGGCCGGCGACGAACTGCTGCCAGAGCGACGCATCCGTCCAGGTCAGGCCGTCGACCTCGTAGGTATTCACCTTAGGCAAGGGATTGCCCTCCATCGACAATAAAGGTCTGGCCGGTAATGAAATCGCCTGCCGCCGAAGCCAGCAGCGCGACGGCGCCCGCCACTTCGACGGGCTTGCCAAACCGGTGCAGCAGGATTCCCTTGAGCAGTTTGGCCTGAATGTCGTCGGTCAGGGTTTCCGTCATCCCGGTTTCGACCGAACCCGGCGCGACGGCATTGACCCGGATGCCGTGTTCGGCCCACTGCGCCGCGAGGTCGCTGGTCAAATGGACGATGGCGGCCTTGCTGGTGGTGTAGGGAACGACCTGCCCGGCATCGGGCGTGTAGGACAGGAAGGCGCCGACGGAGGCGATGTTGATCATGACGCCGCCGCCGCGGCCGATCATGTGCCTGGCCGCATGCCGGCAGGCGAGGAAGGTGCCGGTCAGATTGACATCCATGACCTTGCGCCAGCCGGACAAGGGAATGTCCTGCGGCAGCCCCCACCAGGAAGCGCCGGCGTTATTGACCAGGATGTCGATCTTGCCCAATTGTTCGACGGTCTGTGCCACGGCCGCTTCGACTTCTTCCTCGCGGGAAATGTCGCAGCGCAGCCCGATCGCCCGCCGGCCAAAGCGCTCGGCGATGCCGCTGGCGATGTCGACGCATTCCTGCTGATTGCGCGAGGCAAAAGCCACATCGCAACCCAGATCGGCCAGGGCA
>WQUQ01000152.1 GCA_009782025.1 Desulfobulbus sp.
TGCATTTCAAATCCTCGACCAACCGCGCGCCGCGCCAGAAAACCAACGGCGAGCAGGGCGAGGAATTCGAACTGCGCCTGGAATTGCGCGTGCTCGCCGACGTTGGCCTGCTGGGGCTACCCAATGCCGGCAAAAGCACGCTGATCCGCGCCATTTCGTCGGCACGGCCCAAGGTCGCCGACTACCCCTTTACCACGCTGCACCCCAATCTCGGGGTGGTGCGCGTCGATGACGAAAAGAGTTTCGTCGTCGCCGACGTGCCGGGGCTGATCGAGGGCGCGGCTGACGGCGCGGGGCTGGGCATCCGCTTCCTGAAACACCTGCAACGCACGCGCATCCTGCTGCACCTGGTCGACATCGCGCCGCTCGACCCGGAGGCCGACCCGGTGAAGGATGCCCAGGCCATCGTCGGCGAATTGGAGAAACACGACTCGGCGCTAGCCGACAAACCGCGCTGGCTGGTGGTGAACAAACTCGACCTGATCCCGGCAGAGGACCGCGAAAAAGCCGTCGCCGCCTTCCTCAAGGCTTACAAGAAGACGACCAAATACGCCGGCCCGGTCTTTTCCATTGCTGCCATCAGCGGCGACGGCACGCGGCCGCTGATTTACGCCCTGCATGCGGCGCTGGAGCAGATGGCCCGCCCGGAAGTCGATAACGATGATCCTGAGGAGTTGACGGCATGAAGCAGAGCGCTCTCCCTCGCCCTGTGCATTCATCACCGCCCCTCACCCCGGCCCTCTCCCCACTGGTGTGGGGCGAGGGGGTGATTTTATCCAACGGGGGTAACATCTGAGCGCCATGAACAATCCAGGCATGACCCCAACCCGTCTCGCCAGCGCCAGGCGTCTGGTCGTCAAGGTCGGTTCGGCGCTGGTCACCAATAACGGTGCCGGCCTCGACCTCGCCGCCATCGACGACTGGGCGCGGCAGATTCACGCGCTGCGCCAGCAGGGCCGGGAAGTCGTGCTCGTCTCCTCGGGGGCCATCGCCTGCGGCATGCAGCGCCTGGGCTGGCAGAAACGGCCGCAATCGGTGCATGAACTGCAAGCCGCCGCCGCCGTCGGCCAGATGGGGCTGGTGCAGGTGTACGAAGGCGCTTTCGCCAAATACGGCCTGGCCACCGCGCAGATTCTGCTCACCCACGACGATCTGGCCGACCGCAAGCGCTACCTGAACGCCCGCTCGACGCTGATTACCCTGCTCCAACTCGGCGTCGTGCCGATCATCAACGAAAATGACACGGTTGTGACCGACGAAATCAAATTCGGCGACAACGACACCCTCGGCGCGCTGGTCGCCAACCTGATCGAAGCCGAGGCGCTGATCATCCTGACCGACCAGAAGGGCCTGTACACCGCCGATCCGCGCCAAGACCCGGCGGCGACGCTGATTAGCGAAGCGGTGGCCGGCGACCCCCGCCTCGACGGCATGGCCGGCGGCGCGGGCAGCGGCATCAGCAAGGGCGGCATGATTACCAAGGTCATCGCCGCCCGCCGCGCCGCCAGGAGCGGCGCGCATACCGCCATCGCCAGCGGCCGCGAGCGCGACCCCATCGTTCGTCTGGCCCATGGCGAAGCCGTCGGCACCCTGCTCGTCTCGCAAACGCCGCCCCTGGCGGCGCGCAAGCAATGGCTGGCCGACCACTTGCAACTGGCGGGCCGTTTGCTGCTCGACGAGGGTGCGGTGCGCGCCCTGCAATCCGGCAAAAGCCTGCTGCCGGTCGGCGTCACCGCAGCCGTTGGCGAATTCGAGCGCGGCGCGGCGGTCGCCTGCATCGCCCCGGATGGCCGCGAGGTCGCCCGCGGCCTGTGCAACTACGGCAGCGGCGAAGCCCGCCGTATCGCCGGCAAATCAACCGCCCAGATCGAAGCCATCCTCGGCTACGTGGATGAAGCTGAAATCATCCACCGCGATAATCTGATTCTGCACGACTGACGCAGCCGATTATTCGGCGCGCAAGGCTTCGACCGGATCCAGCCCGGCGGCGCGGCGGGCGGGCAGCACGCCGGCGGCAAGGCCGATGGTCACGGCCACTATCTCGGCCAGCAGCACGAAGCTGAGCGGCGTATGCACCGGCAGGGCAGGGGCCGCGAGGCGGATCAGTTGCGCCAGACCGATGCCGAGCAGCAGACCGAGCAGGCCGCCGAGGGCCGAAAGCGCCACCGCTTCGCCGAGAAACAGCGTCAGCACGGTACGGCGGCGCGCGCCCAAGGCGACCAGCAGGCCGATTTCACTGGTGCGCTCGGCGACGGCAATGGTCATGATGGTGACGATGCCGACGCCGCCGACCAGGAGCGAGATGCCGCCGAGCGCGCCGACGGCCAGGGTCAGCACGTTGAGGATGTTGGACAGGGTTTTCAGCATCTCCTCCTGGGTGACGATGGTGAAATCCTCGCGCCCGTGGCGGGCGATCAGGCGCTCGCGGATGGCTGCCGCGACCTGGGCCGAGGGCGCGCCTTCGGCGGCGGCGATGTTGATTTCGTCCAGCCCTGCGCGGTTGAACAGTTCCAGGGCGCGGGCGGCGGGGATGAACACGGCATCGTCGAGGTCGATGCCGAGAAACTGGCCTTTCGGGGCGAGCACGCCGATGACCCGGAATTGCAGGCCGCCGATGCGCAGGCGCTGGCCGAGCGCGTTGTCGCTGCCGAACAATTCTTCCTTGACCTTCGGCCCCAGCACGACGAAGGCGCGGGCGCTGCCGGCCTCATCGTCGGGCAGGAAGCGGCCGCTTTGCACGGTCGATTTATAGGTGAGGGGCAGTTGGGCGTTGACGCCGGCCACCAGGGTGCGCCGGGTGCGGCCATTGGCCGAGAGTTCGGCATTGCCGCGCACATTGGGCGTCACGGCGATGATATGGGGCAGATGTTCGAGCGCGCGCGCATCGTCCAGCGACAGCGGCCGGGCGGAGGAGGGCAGGCCGGAAGGCGCGCCGCCGGTGCGCGTCTTGCCGGGGGTGACGACGATGACATTGGTGCCGAACTGGGTGAATTCGCCGAGCACGAAGCGGTGGATGCCTTCGCCGATGGAGGTGAGCAGGATCACGGCGGCAATGCCGACGGCAATGCCGAGGAGCGTCAGAAAGCTGCGCAGGCGCTGGGCGGCGATGGCGCGGACGGCAAGATGCAGGGAATCGGCGAAGAGCATGTCAATGCTTCATCAACGCCTGCACCGGATCGAGCCGGGCGGCGCGGCGGGCGGGCATGACGCCGAACAGCAGGCCGGTGGCAAGCGCCGTCGACAATCCCGCGATCACCGCCCAATCCGGCGGATAGGCGGGAAAGACGGGGAAAGCCAGGCGCAGCCCCCAGGCGCCCAGTTGGCCGAGCAGGTAGCCGACGAGGGCACCGACGCTGGAAAGCATCGCCGCCTCGGTCAGAAAAGCCAGGCGGATGGTGCGCGCCGGCGCGCCGAGCGCTTTCAGCAAGCCGATTTCGCCGGTGCGCTGGGTGACGGCGACCAGCATCACGTTCATCACCAGAATGCCGGCCACCGCCAGACTGATCGCGGCGATGCCGGCGACGCCCAGGGTCAGCGCGCCGAGCAGTTTGTCGAAGGTGGCCAGTATCGCGTCCTGCGTAATGACCGTGACATCCTCCTCGCCGTGGTGGCGTTGGCGGATGATCTCGGTGACCTGCTCCTTGGCCAGCGGAATCGCCTCGCGGCTCCGGGCCTCGATCAGGATGCGAAACAGCGTGTGGGTGTTGAACATGGCCTGGGCCAGCGCCACCGGCACGATGACCAGCTCGTCGGTATTCATGCCGAGTCCCTGGCCGACCGGCTGCAACACCCCGATCACGCGCAGCCGGCGGTCGCCGACGCGGATCAGCTTGCCGACCGCCGGCTCGGCGCCGAACAACTCGTCGCGCACCACCGCGCCGATGACCGCGACGGCGCTGCCGCTGTTCCAGTCGTCATCGGGCAGGCCGCGCCCCTGGGCCAGCTCGAAGTTGCGTAGCGGCAGAAATTCGGCAGTCGAACCGGCCACCATGATTTCGCGCAGCCGGCCGCCGTAACTGATCTCCGACGTGCCGACGGCGAGCGGGGCGACGCGGCGGACGGCGCTGGCGCGGCGCAGCGCGGCGGCATCGTCGATGGTCAGATCGCGCGGCGTGGAGGTAATCACATTGGCCGGATTGAAGCCGCCGGTGCCGGTGCGGCCGGGCAGAACGATGACCAGATTGGTGCCGATGGACGAAAACTGGCCAACCACGTAACGACGCGCGCCGTCGCCCAGCGCCGTGAGGACGACCACGGCGGCGACGCCGATCGACATCGCCAACACCGACAAGGCCGTGCGCAGCGGATAACCGAGCGCTGCGTCGCGGGCGAAGCGCAGGGTGTCAGAAAGGCGCATGGGGTGGGGCTGTCTTGGTGGGTACTTGCCTGTGCTGCGGCCCCCCTCCCTGGCCCTCCCCCGCAAGCAGGGGAGGGAATGAGGCTCCTTCCCCCGCTGGCGGGGGAAGGTTGGGATGGGGGCCAGCAACACCCAAAAACGCCAGAATTTGAACAGGCTCCAAACGGGTATTCATGCGCTGGCCGCCGAGTCGTGCCGCAAGCGTCCATCCTCCATCATCACCCGGCGGCGGGCGCGCTCGCCGAGCGCCTGGTCGTGGGTGACGACCACCAGCGTGACGCCCTGGGCGTTCAGCCCTTCCAGGAGATGCACCACCTCCTCGCCGGTATGACGGTCCAGATTGCCGGTCGGCTCGTCGGCCAGAATCAGCGCCGGACGCATGACGGTGGCGCGGGCAATGGCGACGCGCTGGCGCTGGCCGCCGGAAAGCTGATCGGGCCGATGACCGGCGCGGTGATCGAGGCCGAAATCCTTCAACGCCTGGGCAACGCGGGCCTGGCGCTCCTTCGGCGCGATCCCGGCCAGCGTCATCGGCAGCGCGATGTTCTCCGCCGCCGTCAATCGCGGCACCAGATGAAAACTCTGGAACACAAAACCAATGCGCTCGCTGCGCACCCGCGCCAACTGGTCACTGGATAGCGTCGTCACATCGTGGCCTTCGAGGCGGTAATGCCCCGCATCAGGCCGATCCAGCAGACCGAGCAGATTGAGCAGCGTCGACTTGCCGGAACCCGACGGCCCCATTACCGCGACGTATTC
>WQUQ01000153.1 GCA_009782025.1 Desulfobulbus sp.
GAAACCACATCATGCCAGAAATGGTCGCCTGCACCCCATTCCTTGACCCCTCGCGGCAAAAAAAATCCCGCGTAGGGGCAGTTTTGCAAGAAACTCACCTTTAACGCTTCTCGGGGGAATTCGGCGTACTGTAAGGTCAAACAAAACCACTGTCCATGCGGCAGCTCGGGGTTTCGCAGGGCAGACCACGTATGAATCTACAAAAATAATTCCTGCGCTCGAGGCCATCCTGATTGAAGCCCTCGAACCCCGTCAAAATAGAAAACGGGGCGATGATCTTTCTGCCGCTGAGTTCATCCAAATAGAAGACCCTGAAATTAAAAAGAAAAAAGCCAAAGTGTCTTTTGGTGAGATGCTTGAAAAACTATGAAATCTAACCTTTTCCCCAGTCCAGACGCCCTTCGTCGCCGGTTAACCCGGATGTTCGGCTGATGATGTTTGGTCATGCCCTTCGACGCCAAGTCCTTCCTCGCCACGCTGACCGAACTGCCCGGCGTTTACCGCATGCTCGGCGCCGATGGCGGCGTGCTCTACGTCGGCAAGGCCAAGAATCTGAAGAAGCGGGTCGCTTCCTACTTCCGCGAGTATCTGTCGAGTCCGCGCATCGCCCATATGGTCAGCCAGATCGCCGCCATCGAGACGACGGCGACGCGCGCCGAGGCCGAGGCGCTGCTGCTGGAAAACAACCTGATCAAGTCACTGGCGCCGCGCTACAACATTCTTTTTCGCGACGACAAATCCTATCCCTACATCGTCATCAGCCGCGGCTCGTATCCGCGTCTGGGCTTTTTTCGCGGCAACCCGGATCGCAAGGCCGATTATTACGGCCCCTATCCGTCGGGCTGGGCGGTGCGCGACAGCATCCAGTTGTTGCAGAAGATGTTTCGCCTGCGCACCTGCGAGGACAGTGTTTTCGCCAATCGCTCGCGGCCCTGCCTGCTGTACCAGATCAAGCGGTGCAGCGGCCCCTGCGTCGATCTCATCACGCCGGAGGATTATGCCGCCGACGTGCAACTGGCGGCCATGTTTCTCGCCGGCAAGCAGCAGGAGGTCACCCGCCGCCTGACGCGGGCGATGGAGGACGCCTCGGCGCGGCTGGCTTTCGAGCTGGCGGCCATTTACCGCGACCAGATCCATTCACTGCATCAGGTGCAGGAAAAGCAGTTCGTCTCCAGCAGCAAGGGCGAGGATGTCGACATCATCGTTGCGCTCAGGGAAAGCGGGCAACTCTGTGTCAATCTGGCGATGGTGCGCGGCGGCCGCCATCTCGGCGACCGCCCGCTGTTCCCCAGCAATGCCGGCGATTCGACGGCGGCAGACGCCACGGCGGCCTTTATCCGTCAGCATTACGCCGTCCATCCCGCACCGGCGCGGTTGCTGGTTTCGCCCTTGCCGAACGAGGAGGAGGGGGGCGACAGCGCGGCGACACTGGCTGAACTGGCCGGCCGCCCGGTGCCGATCCAGGAAGGGCGCAGCCTGACGCAGAAAGCCTGGATCGAGATGGCGAGGCAGAACGCCCGACTGGCGATCCTGGCGCGCAACCAGGCGGCGGCGCAGCAGGAACAGCGCCTGGCCGCGCTGCAAGAGGCGCTGCAACTGGCCGAGCCGGTCAAGCGCATCGAATGCTTCGACATCAGCCACACGATGGGCGAAAAGGCCGTCGCCTCCTGTGTGGTTTATGATGGCGGCAAGATGAGGAAGAGCGACTACCGCCGCTTCAACATCCGCGACATCACGCCCGGCGACGACTATGCCGCCATGCGCCAGGCGGTGACCCGGCGCTACGACGGCATTGCGCATAGTGACAATGCGGGCGAGGGCGTGGCCCCGGATCTGATCCTGATCGACGGCGGCAAGGGCCAGGTCGCCTCGGCCTGGGCGGCGCTGGCCGACCTCGGCCTGACCCACCTGAATCTGATCGGCGTCGCCAAGGGCGAAGGACGCAAGCCCGGCCTGGAAAGCCTGATCTTCCCGGCCGGCGACGGCCGGCCGCCGCTCGAACTGGCGGCCGATCACCCGGCGCTGCATCTGATTCAGGAAGTGCGCGACGAAGCCCACCGCTTCGCCATCACCGGCCACCGCGCCCAGCGCGGCAAGGCGCGCCAGACCTCGACGCTGGAAAGCCTGCCCGGCGTTGGCCCGGCAAGACGCCGGGCGCTGGTCGCCCGCTTCGGCGGCATTGCCGGCGTGCTGGCCGCCAGCGTCGGGCAATTGGCCGAAGTCCCCGGCATCAGCCGCGACATGGCCGAAAAGATACATTCCGCCTTACACTGACGGCTTATGCCGTTCAACCTGCCCATTCTGCTCACCTGGCTGCGCATCGTCGCCATCCCGCTCTTGGTCGCCCTCTATTTTCTGCCGGCAGCCTGGGCGACGCAGGGCGAGCGCGATCTGCTGGCCACCGCGCTCTTCATCGCCGCCGCCGTCACCGACTGGGCCGACGGCTACCTCGCCCGCAAACTCGGCCAGACCTCGGCCTTCGGCGCTTTTCTCGATCCGGTCGCCGACAAGTTGATGGTCGCTGCGGCGCTGATCGTCCTGGTGCAGCTTGGCCGCACCGACGCCATCATTGCCGTCATCATCATCGGCCGCGAAATCACCATTTCGGCGCTGCGCGAGTGGATGGCCAAGATCGGCGCGGCCCGGAGCGTCGCCGTGTCGATGCTCGGCAAGATCAAGACGGCGGCGCAGATGACGGCTATCCCATTGCTGCTGTACCACGCGCCGCTGTTCGGCATCGACGTCGCCCGCCTCGGCAACTGGCTGATCTGGCTCGCTGCGCTGCTGACCCTGTGGTCGATGGGCTACTACCTGCGCATGGCCTGGCCGGAAATCGCCAAACGCACGGCCGATGAGGCTTAGAGGGTATTGACATGACGGGCGGGGCCTCTATAATGCGCCCTTCGTTTGACGCGGCAGTAGCTCAGTTGGTAGAGCGCAACCTTGCCAAGGTTGAGGTCGAGAGTTCGAGACTCTTCTGCCGCTCCATGAATTTCGAAGGAAGCATAGCCTTCTTTCCAGTGGTATCGCAGAACAAGTAGGGCGCGATAGCAAAGCGGTTATGCACCGGATTGCAAATCCGTGTAGGTCGGTTCGACTCCGGCTCGCGCCTCCAGAATGTTGCGGCAGTAGCTCAGTTGGTAGAGCGCAACCTTGCCAAGGTTGAGGTCGAGAGTTCGAGACTCTTCTGCCGCTCCAGTACAAGCTTCCATGGAAATCCGGGGAGCGTTGTCACTGGCGGATGGACAAAAATCCCAAGCCGCCGGCGCCCAGCAGAGTCCACTGACTGACCACCGGTCGTTCGCGCTTTCAGCCTTTGCGCCCGTGGCCTGTGCCCGTCTGGGTGGCGGCGAGGATGCCGCGCAGGATGTTGATTTCTTCCTTCTCCAGCCGCGCCCGGCTGAACAGACGGCGCAGTTTGGGCAGCAGGCGGCCGGGCTGGGCCGGGTTGTAGAAACCGGTGGCGGTCATCACCGCTTCCAGATGGCGCAGCAGGCCTTCGTTTTCGTCGGCCGTCGCCAGCGGCGAGGCGAATGGCGTAACGGCCTGTCCGGCCAGCGGCGGTTGCCCGGCAAAAGCCGACATCCGGCATTCGTAGCACAAGAGTTGCACCGCCGATCCGAGATTGAGGGAACTGAAACCGGGGTCGGTGGGGATGCTGACCGCCGCCTGGCAGCGCAGTATTTCTTCGTTAGAGAGGCCGGCGCTCTCGTTGCCGAATACCAGCGCCACCGGCCCTTGCTCGGCCGCGGCCAGCAGGCGCGCCACGGATTCGCGCGGTGCGCCGGGCGGCGGCCCGAGGTCGCGCTGGCGGGCCGACAGGGCGACGGCATGGACGCAGCCGGCCAGCGCTTCATCGAGCGTAGCGACCACCGTCGCCTGTTGCAGCAGATCGACAGCGCCGGTCGCCCGGCTATCGGCTTCAGGATCGGGAAAACGCTTTGGCGCGACCAGGCACAGGTCGCGCAGCCCCATCGTTTTCATCGCCCGCGCCGCCGCACCGATGTTGCCGGGATGGCTGGGGCGGCAGAGCACGACGCGGATGCGCGCGAGCAGGAGTTGCGGGGTCATGGTGTAAAATCGGCTCTTTGAAAATACGAATCGGGTGGGAATCCTGTTGTCCAGGCCGCCCGATCGCTCTTTAGCCCATGCAACCAGCACTGAACATCGCCATCAAGGCGGCGCGGCGCGCCGGCCAGATCATCAACCGCGCTTCGAACGACCTCGATCTGCTCAAGGTTTCGACCAAGCAACCCAACGATTTCGTCACCGAAGTCGACAAGGCCGCCGAGGCGGCAATCATCGAAACCCTGCTCGAGGCTTATCCGACGCACGGCATTCTAGCAGAGGAGTCCGGCCGGCAAACCGGCCGGGGCGGCGAGGAATGCCAGTGGATCATCGACCCGCTCGACGGCACCACCAACTTCATCCACGGCCTGCCGCAATATGCCGTTTCCATCGCCCTGGCCAGGGGCGGCGTGCTGGAGCAGGCCGTTGTTTTCGATCCCAACCGCAACGAACTGTTCACCGCCAGCAAGGGCGGCGGCGCTTTTCTCAACGAGCGCCGCATCCGCGTTTCAAGGCGCGCCAAACTGGGCGAGGCGCTGATCGGCACCGGCTTTCCCTACCGGATATTCGAGCACATCGACCTCTACCTCGCCATTTTCAAGGAACTGGCGCAGAAAACCGCCGGCCAGCGCCGACCCGGCGCCGCCTCGCTTGATCTCGCCTACGTCGCCAGCGGCCGCTACGACGGTTTCTGGGAATTCGGCCTGGCCCCCTGGGACATGGCCGCCGGCGCCCTGCTCATCGCCGAGGCCGGCGGCCTCATCAGCGATCTGCGCGGCGAGGCCAATTATCTGGAAACCGGCAACGTGGTGGCCGGCACGCCCAAGGTTTTCGCGCCGCTGCTCAAATTGATCGAGGAAAAACTGCCGGAATCCGTGCGCGGCTGATCCCGGCTCCGGCCCGGCCGGCGGTTTTGGCCGCCGCCGCTTGCTTCCGGCAAGATGTCGTCGCAAACTGGAAACGGCCATTCACCGGAGAAAACCCATGACCCGCACCGAGATCCGCGACGCCATCCTCAACGGCTGGCCGTTC
>WQUQ01000154.1 GCA_009782025.1 Desulfobulbus sp.
TGGGCAACCAGGCGCAGATCAGGAAGGGTTCGACGGCGGTATCGACCTCGACGCGCAATTTCCCCAACCGTCTGGGCATCGACACCCGCGTCTATCTGGCTTCCGCCGAACTCTCCGCTGTCGCCGCGCTGATTGGCCGCCTGCCGACGGTGGCCGAGTATCAGGCGCAGGTGCAGGCCGTCAATGCCAAGGCCGCCGATGTGTATCGCTACATGAACTTCGACCAGATCCCGGCTTTTGTCGAGGTGGCCGAAAGCGTCGAGATGTAGATGTAATCCGCGCGTTCGGCTGCTTGCGGTCGAACGCAGCTTTTCTCAGGCCCCCCACCGGGGAACAAGCGGAGGCCTTTATCGTCAAACTTACCGGTGCAGCGGCAAGGGCGGGTGCAAGGCAAGCAGGGCGATCAGTTCGTGGTCGGTGCGCATGATGTGTTCGACCAGCCAGTTGCGCAGGAAATCGACCAGCGCGACCAGCGGTTCGATCCCCAGTTTTTCGCCGGCTGCCGCGCTGGTCTGCAAGGCATTGATGCGGGCGGCAAAATCGCGGTGCGCCTGGCAGTGGGCGACGACGTGCGGGTTATCGGCCGGCAGGCTGGACATCAGCATTTCCTCGGTGCCGAAATGGAACAGTACATAGCCATTCAGACGCGGTAGAATGCTGCCCAGCTCGTCGAGCTCGCGGCCGGCTTCGAGGGCGGCAGTCAGTTCATTGATGAGGCTCACCAGTTCCTGGTGCTGCAAATCAATCTGCCGGTGTCCGGTTTCGAAATTGGCGTTCCAGATGATGGTCATGTTGCCCCCTGAGTGATGGCGTACTGGCTCGTGCCCTGCCATCATGCCGTTTCGATCGTCGAATGTTAACTCGTTGTCGCTGCACTTTCAGTAGAGCAGGCCTCTTGCGATGCGCAGTCTTCTCTTTTCCTTTTCGGCATTGCCGGACGCGTTGCAGGCGAATGGCGGGATTCCGGCCGGGGCGCGGCGGAGGGGAGGATTCGGGCAGCGCATCTTGCTGCTGCTGGTGGCGTTTCTCGTTGCCCTGATCGTCTTTGCCGGCTACAACCTGACGAACAGTTACAGCGAACTCCGCTACGCGACCACGGTGCATCGCTGGGTCGAAGCCACCGTCGATATCAGCGAAGCCATGCACCAGTTGCAGCGCGAACGCGGCCTGTCCAGCGGCTATCTGGCATCGGACGGCAGCCGTTTCGCGTCGGCGCGCGCGCAGCAGTTGGCTGAAACCGACCGCGCGCTGGCCCGCGTCGGCCAGGTTCTTGCCACTCTGGCCAGCGAGTCGCCAGCCACGGCCCCGGCGGTCGCGGTGAGCTTCGAGGGGCTGGGTGAACTGCGCGCGGCGGTCGAAGATCGGCGCATTTCGCGCGATGCGGCGGTACAGCGCTATACCGACTGGATCGAGAAACTGGTGGCACTGCTGTTGAGCCGCGTCGATTCGAGCGGCCGCCTGGCCGTGCCGCAACTGGCGCTGATTTCCTTCATGCGGGCCAGGGAAACCGCCGGACAGGAGCGCGCCTTGGTCACGGCGCTGCTGTCGTCGGGCGATTTCGGGAATTTCTCCCGGATCGCGACCTACCACCGACTGAACGCCATCGAGTACACCTACCTGACCCAGTTTTACCTGCTGGCGCGCGAGGATTTGCGGGCGCAGCAGGAGCGCCTGGAAGCCAGCAGCCTGGCTCGGGAACTCGATGCCATCCAGCAGCGGATCGTGGCCATCGGCCACAGCGCCGCCGAGCCGCGGGCGCCGCTGACCACCAGCGCCGAACACTGGTTTGCGCTGGCCTCGCAGCGGATCGATGCCATGAAGGCGATCGAGGACGAACTGGTCGCCTCCATCGTCACGCAGTCCGCTGAAATGGAAGGCGAAGCGCGCCGCTGGCTGATTTTCAATGCCGTTTCGGCGCTCGTCGCCGTCCTGCTGGCCGCCATGCTGATTCGCCAGATGCTGCGCAACAACAAGGAAACCAGGGCCAATCTGCATCTTGCCGACAAGGTGTTCAACAGCAGCGTCGAGGCCATTGTCGTGACCGATGCGGCGTTGCGCATTACCGAGGTCAATCCGGCCTTCTGCCAGATCAGCGGCCATTCCCGCGAGGATCTGATCGGCCGCCCCGTCGGCGAACTCAAATCCGGCCATCACGATGCCGCCTTCTATGCCGACATGTGGCAGCGGCTCGAACGCGATGACCATTGGGAAGGCGAGGTCTTGAACCGGCGGCGCAACGGCGAGATCTATCCGGCATTGCTGTCCATCGTTGCCGTTCGCGACCGCTCGGCGGCGGTCAGCCAATACATCGCGATGAGCGTCGATCTCAGCCAGAAAAAGAAGGTCGAAGAATTGCTCGAACGCCTGCGGACCTTCGATGCCTTGACCGGCCTGTTGTCGCGCGATGCCTGGCGCACGGCAGTCGAACAGGCGGTGACGCAGGCGCGCGACTGTCAGCAGCGTTTCGCGGTACTCAAGATCGGCCTCGATCGCTTCAAGCTCATCAACGACTCGCTCAATCATGCCGTCGGCGACGAGGTTCTGATCCTCAGCGCCAAACGCATCAGCCAGACGGTGCGTCGTCATGACGCGGTGGCTCGGTCGGGCGGCGATCATTTCTCGGTGCTGCTCGATGACATCACGTCGAGCCAAAGCGTCGGCGCCATCTGCGAAAAACTGCTGGCCGCCTTCCAGGCGCCGATGACCGTCGGGGTGCATCAACTGTATGTCTCGATCAGCATCGGCGTGGCCATCTACCCCGAGGACGGCGAGGACATGGCGATGCTCGAACGCAATGCCGAGTCGGCGATGTACCGCGCCAAAGAGGAAGGACGAGCGACCTATCGCTTCTATTCGGCGGAAATGAGCGCCGAAAGAACCGACCAACTGACCCTCGAAGGCTTGTTGCGCCAGGCGCTGGCCAACGGCGAATTCAGGCTCCATTACCAGCCGCAGGTCGATGCCTTGAGCAACCGCCTGCTCGGCGTCGAGGCCCTGCTGCGCTGGCACAGCCCGCAACTGGGCAACATCTCGCCCGTGCAGTTCATTCCCATTGCCGAGGAAAACGGGCTGATCGTCCCCATCGGCGAATGGGTATTGCGCGAGGCCTGCCGCCAGATGCGCGCCTGGCTCGACGAGTTCGGCCGCGAGATGACGGTGGCGGTCAACCTCTCCGGCCGCCAGTTCCGCCAAAGCAATCTGCTGTCGATGATCGAGGCGGCGCTCGCCGAGAGCGCGCTGCCCGCCCATCTGCTCGAACTTGAAATCACCGAGGGAGCGCTGATCGCCGATCCCAACGGCGCCGTCGAGGTTCTGCGCGGCCTGCGCAAATTGGGCGTGCGCACGGCCATCGACGATTTCGGCACCGGCTATTCTTCGCTCGCCTATCTGAAAATCTTCCCGCTCGACCGGCTGAAAATCGACCGCGCCTTCGTCCGCGACCTGCCGCACGACGAAAGCGATAGCGCCATCTCGCGCACGATGGTGGCGCTCGGCCACAACCTGCGTCTGGAGGTATTGGCCGAGGGCGTCGAGACGCAGGGACAGCAGGTTTTTCTTGCCGATATCGGCTGCCAGGTGTTGCAGGGCTACCTGCACGGCCGGCCGATGAGCGCCGAGGCGCTGGCGCAATGCCTGCGCGACGGCAATCTGTCCTTTCCCGCATGACATCGACCTTGACGCTGCGGGCGGCTTTTCTCATCGCTGCCAGCCTCGCTGGCGCGCCGGCGCTGGCGCAATTTGCCGAGGGCTTGCCGCCGCCGCCCGCTTATCGCGGTGAAATACGGCGCGGCCCGGACGGTGAGTTGCGCGCGATACCGGCAACCGAGCCGGTCAGTCAAGCCGGGCCAATCGCCGCGCCGACCCTGATCGTCGGCCCCGGCGAGCGCGTCACGACCATCGGCGAGGCGGCGCGTCTGGCGCGCGATGGCGAGATCATCGAGATCCGGCCCGGCGTCTATCGTGGTCAGCCGGCGGTATGGACGCAGGATCGGCTGGTCATTCGCGGCAGCGGCGAGCGGCCGGTGATGCTGGCCGATGGCCAGAGTGCCGAAGGCAAGGGCATCTGGGTGGTGCGCGGCGGCGAAGTGCTGATCGAAAACATCGAATTTCGCGGCGCCCGCGTGCCGCAATCCAATGGCGCCGGCATTCGTTTTGAGCGGGGACGCCTGACGGTGCGCGGCTGTCGTTTCGTCGATAACGAAATGGGCATCCTGACCGCCAATTTCCCCGAACAGACGCTGGACGTGATCGACAGCGAGTTTGGCGACGCGCCGCATACGCCCGGCGATTTGCACCATCTGCTGTACGTCGGCGCCATCGGCCGGTTCGTGCTGCGCGGCAGCCGCTTTTCCGGCGGCTATCTCGGCCACCTGGTCAAGTCGCGGGCGCGCGAAAACCATGTGCTGTACAACATGCTGGTCGACGGCGAAGGGGGCCGGGCCTCCTACGAACTGGAATTCCCCAACGGCGGGCTGGCCTTCGTGATCGGCAACGCCATCGGCCAGAGCGCCACGACCGACAACCCGGCCATCATCGCCTACGGCGCGGAAGGGCGGCGCTGGCCGGACAATGCGCTGTATCTGGCGCACAACACGCTGGTCAACGATCATTTCACCGGCGATTTCCTGCGCGTCTGGAACGAAAAATCCCCGGCCGGCGTCGAGATCTGGCAGATCAACAACCTCCTGGTCGGCGACGGCAATTTCTTCCCGCCGGCCCAGGGGCGGGTCGACGGCAACCACCGGGCGCAGCGGGCCGACCTGATCCCCATCGGCGACACGCCGCTGCGCCCGACCAGCCAGTCGCCGCTACGCGGCAGCGTCCGCCCGCCAGGCAGCGCGCGCGGCGTCGACCTGCTGCCGACGGCGGAATTCACCTATCCGGTCGGCAGCCGCCCGTTGCGCCTGGGGCACGGACTCGCGCCGGGCGCTTTCCAGTAATTCCATTTCCACTTCAAACGGTAAATTATTGAGATGACCCGTCATTCCGCGCGTAGTCGCGGAATCCATGCAGCGTTTGGATTCTGCGACTACGCTTCGCTACGCGCAGAATGACGATGTGTATCATCGTTGTCGCCTCGAAGTAAAAATCGAAT
>WQUQ01000155.1 GCA_009782025.1 Desulfobulbus sp.
CGCCTGGCGTCCTTGTCCAGTTCGTCGGCGCGTTTGTCGTGCTGTTTCTTGCCCTTGGCCAGCCCGATTTCCAGTTTGATGCGGCCGCGCAGAAAATGCAGGTCGAGCGGCACTAGGGCGTAGCCGGCGCGTTCGACCTTGCCGATCAGCTTCATGATTTCGCGGTTGTGCAGGAGTAATTTGCGCGTCCGTACCGGGTCGTGGTGGTCGTGTGTCGAGGCGGTGGACAGCGGCGAGATGTGCATGCCGATCAGAAAAATCTCGCCACTCTTGATGATGACGTAAGACTCCTTGATGTTCATGCGCCCGGCGCGAATGGCCTTGACCTCCCAACCCTGGAGGGCAATCCCGGCCTCGAATTTCTCTTCGATGAAGTAGTCGTGAAAGGCTTTTTTGTTGACCGTGATGCTCATGCCGCAAGTGATCCATTAAAATCGCCATTTTACCGAATATCCGCACGCTGCCGACGCATGGCCCAGGTTGAGAAAACCGTACTGATCGCCCATTCCGCCGAGCGCATGTTCGAGCTGGTCGACCGCTGCGAGGAGTACCCGGCCTTCCTGCCGTGGTGCGGCCGTAGCGAATTGAAATTCCGCGATGCCGTAAAAACCGTGGCGACCTTGCATGTCAATTACCACGCGGTGAAGACCAGCTTCACCACGGAAAATGACAAGGAATTTCCCGGGGAGATGAAAATTCGCCTGGTCGACGGGCCGTTCCGGCGTCTCGAAGGCTCATGGCATTTCCGCGCCCTGGCGGCCGATGCCTGCAAGATCGAGTTTCGGCTGCATTACGAATTTTCCAGCAAGCTGTTCGAGAAAGTCATCGGGCCGGTGTTCGGGCATATCGCCAATACCTTCGTCGATGCCTTCGTGCGCCGGGCCGAGCAGGTTTATGGGCCGGCCCATGGTTGACGCACTCGACATCGAAGTCTGCTACGCACGGGCCGACAAGCAGGAGGTCGTGCGCCTCTCCTTGCCCGCCGGGGCAACGCTGGGGCAGGCGCTGGAAGCTTCCGGCCTGCTGCTCAAATACCCGGAAATCGACCTGGGGAAAAACAAATTCGGCATCTACGCCAGGTTGTCGAAAACCGATACCGTGTTGCGCGACCGCGACCGGGTCGAAATCTACCGGCCGCTGATCGCCGACCCCAAGGAAGTGCGCAAGCAGCGGGCGGCCGCCGGCAAGGCGATGAAAAAAGGCGCCGGCGATGCCGACGCCTCTGAAGGTTGAAAGCAGGCTGGCGCGATTCCGCTACTTGCAGGATTGCGCAATGAACTCGCGGTAACGATCCCCTTCCTGTTTGCGCTGCTCCTCGTCGAACACCTTGCGCTCGCCTTTGTCGTCGAACTCGGCGACCCTGTATCCTGATTCGATGGCCGCCAGATTGCGTTTGGCGCGCTCGCAGTTCTCCTTGCGATCGGCTTCGGCCTTCTGTTCCTTGGCTTCCTTGTCGGCTTTGTCGCGGGCTTCCTGCTGCCGCTTCTTGAATTCGAGATCCTTCTCCGCCAAGGATTTCGGCGCTTCGGCGGGTTTTTCGCCAGTCGCCTCGCCCTTGACCACCGGCTGCTGCTTGCCGATCACCTTGACTTCCTTGCCGGCGCTTCCGGCAGGAGGGGTATCGGAAACCACGGTGTGGCCGGAGGCATCCTTCCACTGGTAGATGTCGGCATGGGCTATGCCCAGGGCGAAAATCGGGACAATTCCGAGAACAAGCGCAGCAGCAGCAGGTTTCATGGCGATCCGGGTGGGCAAGGGAATTCTGTATAATACGATTTTGTGACCTTGGATCAAAGGCCATGCGACTTTTGCAAAAAGCCCTGACGTTCGATGATGTCCTGCTCGTCCCCGCCCATTCCCGAATTCTGCCCCGCGACGTCAGCCTCGCCACGCGCCTGAGCCGCAACATCACCCTCAATCTGCCGCTGCTCTCCGCCGCGATGGATACCGTGACCGAAGGCCGGCTGGCCATCGCGCTGGCCCAGGAAGGCGGCATCGGCATCATCCACAAAAATCTCTCGGCCCAGGCCCAGGCGGCGGAAGTGGCCAAGGTCAAACGCTTCGAATCCGGCATTCTCAAAGACCCGATCACCGTCTCGCCGACCATGACGGTGCGCGACGTGCTCGAAATCACCCGCCAGTACCGGATTTCCGGCCTGCCGGTGCTGGACGGGGCGGGTAAGGTGGTCGGTATCGTCACCAACCGCGATCTGCGCTTTGAAACCCATCTCGATCAGCCGGTCGAGGCCATCATGACGCCGAAAAAGCGCCTGGTCACGGTCAAGGAGGGCGCCAGCATCGAGGAAGGCAAGGAACTGCTCCGCATCCACCGTCTTGAGCGGGTGCTGGTGGTCGATGACGAATTCCGCCTGAGCGGCCTGATTACCGTCAAGGACATCCTCAAATCCACCGAACATCCGCTGGCCAGCAAGGATGCTTCCGGTCGCCTGCGCGCTGGCGCTGCCGTCGGCGTCGGGGCGGGCACCGAGGAGCGGGTCGAACGGCTGGCCGAGGCCGGCGTCGATGTGGTGGTTGTCGATACCGCCCACGGCCACTCGCAGGGCGTGCTCGACCGCGTGAACTGGGTCAAGAAAAATTATCCGCAAATCGAAGTCATCGGCGGCAACATCGCCACGGCCGATGCCGCCCGCGCCCTGGTCGATGCCGGCGCCGACGGCGTCAAGGTCGGCATCGGGCCGGGTTCCATCTGCACCACGCGCATCGTGGCCGGCGTCGGCGTGCCGCAGATCACCGCCATCCAGAACGTCTCCGAGGCGCTCAAGGGAACGGGCGTGCCGATGATCGCGGACGGCGGCATCCGCTACTCCGGCGACATCGCCAAGGCCATCGCCGCCGGGGCCGACACGGTCATGCTCGGCGGCCTGTTCGCCGGCACCGAGGAAGCGCCGGGCGAAGTCGAACTGTTCCAGGGGCGCTCCTACAAATCCTATCGCGGCATGGGGTCGCTCGGCGCCATGCAGGCCGGATCGAGCGACCGCTATTTCCAGGAAGCCACGGCCAATGTCGACAAATTCGTGCCCGAAGGCATTGAGGGCCGCGTGCCCTACAAAGGCCCGGTACTGGCCGTGATCCACCAGTTGATGGGCGGCCTGCGCTCGTCGATGGGCTACCTTGGCACGCCGACCATCGCCGACATGCACGACAAAGCCTGTTTCGTCGAAATCACCTCGGCCGGCATCCGCGAATCGCATGTTCATGACGTGCAGATTACCAAGGAAGCGCCGAATTACAGCGCGGATTGACCTTCCCCGCGCTTCAGAGGGGCGGCTCCGGAAGCCGCCCTTGTTTATTCAAGGCTCAAAAAAAATGGCCCACCAGAAAATCCTCATCCTCGACTTCGGCTCTCAAGTCACCCAACTCATCGCCCGCCGCGTTCGTGAAGCCAAGGTCTTTTGCGAAATTCATCCCTATGACGTTTCCGAAGATTTCATCCGCAACTACGGAGCCAAGGGCATCATTCTCTCCGGCGGCCCGAATTCAGTGATCGATGGCGAGTCGCCGCGCGCTCCGGCAGCGGTGTTTGAACTGGGCGTGCCGGTGCTCGGCATCTGCTATGGCATGCAGACCATGGCCCAGCAACTCGGTGGCCAGGTGATGACCGCCGAGGCCGCCGGCAAGGCGCGTGAATTCGGTTACGCCGAGGTGCGCGCCCACGGCCACATGGCCCTCTTGAACGACATCGCCGATTTCTACACCGATGAAGGCCACGGCATGCTCAAGGCGTGGATGAGCCACGGCGATTCGGTGACGGAGCTGCCGCCCGGCTTCAGGGTGATGGCTTCGACGCCGTCCTGCCCGATCGCCGGGATGGCCGACGAGCGCCGCCAGTTCTACGCCGTGCAATTTCACCCGGAAGTCACGCACACCCTGCAAGGGCGAGCCATTCTCGAACGCTTCGTGCATGGCATCTGTGGCTGTGGCGCCGATTGGGTGATGGGCGATTACATCGAGGAAGCGGTGCGCGCCATCCGCCAGCAGGTGGGGCAGGAGGAGGTGATTCTCGGCCTCTCCGGCGGCGTCGATTCCAGCGTCGCGGCGGCGCTGATCCACCGCGCCATCGGCCGGCAACTGACCTGCGTTTTCGTCGATCACGGCCTGCTGCGCCTCAATGAAGGCGACATGGTGATGGAGATGTTCGCCCGTAATCTGGGCGTCAAGGTGATCCGCGTCGATGCCGTCGACGATTTCATGGGCAAACTCTCCGGCGTCGCCGACCCGGAGCAGAAGCGCAAGATCATCGGCGCCGAATTCGTCGCGGTGTTCCAGGCCGAAGCGAAGAAGCTGATCGCCGCCAAATGGCTGGCCCAGGGCACCATCTACCCGGACGTGATCGAATCGGCCGGCAAGAACAAGAAGGGCGCACACACCATCAAGAGCCACCACAACGTCGGCGGCTTGCCGGAAGACATGCACCTGAAGCTGCTCGAACCGCTGCGCGAACTGTTCAAGGACGAAGTCCGCGAACTGGGCGTGGCGCTCGGCCTGCCGCGCGAGATGGTCTATCGCCACCCCTTCCCCGGGCCGGGGCTGGGCGTGCGCATTCTCGGCGAAGTCAGCCGCCAGGCGGCCAGCCTGCTGCAACGCGCCGACGCCATTTTCATCGAGGAACTGCGCGCCACCCACGCCACCCAGCGCGATGCGGCGGCCGGCCTGTGCGCCGCCGCCGATGTCGGCAAGAGCTGGTACGACCTGACCAGCCAGGCTTTCGCGGTGTTTCTGCCGGTCAAGAGCGTCGGCGTGATGGGCGACGGCCGCACCTACGAAAACGTCGTCGCCCTGCGCGCCGTCGTCACCAGCGATTTCATGACCGCGCACTGGGCGCATCTGCCCTTTGAACTGCTGGGCCGCGTCTCCAACCGCATCATCAACGAAGTGCGCGGCCTCAATCGGGTGGTCTACGACATCTCCGGCAAGCCGCCGGCGACGATTGAGTGGGAATAAGAGTTGAGAGATTATCCTTCTGAATCAATAGATTATTCCATTTCCCAATAAAATAATCAATAATATGGCCATAATCACAGGAGGCGACTATGGCCAGACCGGCAAGTGGCAAGGAGTGTATCGAAGCGGCAA
>WQUQ01000156.1 GCA_009782025.1 Desulfobulbus sp.
CATCGACATCGAGCCAGATGCCGGAGTCATCCGAGAGCAGCCCGTCATCGAGCGCCGCCAGCATGGAGAGGCCGATGGGACGCAGATCGTAGTCGTGATATAGGCGGTAGAGATCGACGTGCGCCGGGATCGAGGCGAGCACCAGATAGACGAGATCGGCGAGTTTGTCCGGGGTGAGGGCGCGGCCCGTGTCCATTTGCAGGCGCGGGCCGTCTTCTTCCAGGGTGACATCGAGGCCGATCCACGACAGCGCCCGCTTGACCGAGGCGGCGGTACCGCGCTCCAGCAGCCATGGCAGGCCGGCGTCGATCAGGTCGCGCAGGTCTGGGAAATACTTGACAAAGCCGGAGAGGAACCACTCTGAGGCGAGCCAGGGGAGGATGGAGTCAGGCGGATAGAATTTCAGCAGCCGGTGCGTGTCGGCCAGATCGTCCAGAATCAGGCGCGGCGCGGTATCCGCGATGGCGGTTTCGAGCGGCGTCCGGTTCGGCGGCAGCAGTTCATGCGGCATCACCATGTCACACCGCCGTCAGTAATGGTGATGTCACCGGCCACGGCGTATTCATCCGGGGCAAGAATCATGTCGGCCGCGTCGATCTCGACACGGGATACGCCGGCCCGGTGTAGCCAACTCACGACCAGCGAGCGCGGCATGTCGCGGCCGAGCCTGGCATGCGTCTTGATCGCGCCGGGCAGGGAGGCGGCCAACTGCTGTGCCAGATCGGCCGGCGCGCTCGCCTCGCGGTAGATCGTGGCGGCCACATCGACCGGACGGGAAAGCGCCTGCCGCACGGTGAGCGGGACGCCGAGCATCCGGGCATCGTCCGCCGCGAAGGCTTGACACACGGTTTCCAGCGTCGCCTCGATGTCCGCGCCATCACGAATCCATAGCGCCAGATCAACCGAGCCGGCAGACGTCCGGATCACGGCGACATCGAGCACATCGCTGCTCGCCTGCAAGGCGCGCGCCTTGTAAAGCTCGCTGGTGCCGTTGCCGGCCAGGGCGGCAATCTGATACTGCGTACGCAGGCGAAGCCGGGGATCCAGTTCTGCCGGCATGCGTTCCACGCCGTAGAAGGCGGCCAGATGATCCAGGTCGCCGCCCGCCGAGAAGGCCAGCAGATTCGAGCGCGCCGCGTCGTTGATGCGGGCGCGGATCAGCATCTCGCGATAGGCGGCCAGTTCGAGCAGTTTCACGGCCGGGTCGGATTCCAGAATCGCCGAATAGTCCGGGTAAAGCGCCCGGAAATCGGTGAGCAGTTCCTGATAGATCGCCTCGAAATCCAGCGTTTCGACGACATCCGGCGGCGGGAGCGTGGCCAGGTTGATCGGCACGGTCACGTCGTCACCTCAAGCAGCATGTCCTCGCCGAGATAATTCCCGCGTATCTCGATGGTCATCGCGCCATCGACGACCGCCGTTACGACGCAGCGGGCGAGTTTCAGGCGCGGTTCCCAACGGCCGATGGCGCGCGATATCTCGCTTTGCAGGGCTGAAATCATCCCTTTGTTGATCGGCAAATCCACCATGCGCGGCAGGTATGAACCGTATTCAGGGCGCATGACACGCGAGCCAATCGGGGTGGTGATGATGTCGGTGATGGATTGCTTGAGGTGCTCCATACCGGTCATGGCGCGCCCGGTGGTGCGCGACGATCCGATCAATGCGAGCGTGCCCACGATCCATCACTCGACGCGCTGGAATTCCGGGTGTTTTTCGAGCCAGTCCAGCAGTTCCGGGGTACTGGCGACGATGGTCGATTTCACAACCTCATGGGGCTTGCCGGCCACGATGAGGGTTCGGCTTTTATAAGCGGTATCCCGAAAGGTTACCGGAGTGAAGCCTGATGGTTCCTGCGCGGATTGTTCAGATACTGCGGCTTTGGTTTTTGCCATGTTCATTGCTCCAAAAAATTCAGCCAGGACGATCCGGGCTGTGTTCATGTGTTCTTGTCTGGCGGCTGCGGAGTGGGCGGCCGGGGCGGCGGCGGCGGCTCTGTAATGCCCACACCCGCTGGGCAAATCGTGCCGTGGATGTGGTGATTGGTATTGCCCCCGCCGTCGATCTGTGCTCCGGCGGCAATGTCACTGCCGCCGATGATGACGTTTCCATCAACAATGGTGTCGGCGCCAACGTGCAGCAGATTGTCGATATCGACCAGGCCCGTGAATTTGGTGATCGGCGCATCGACCAGAAAAAACGGCGTTTTGAGTGTCGTCTTGCCCGGCGTCATGGTCAGGACGGATCCGCCCTCGACATTGATGACGGCCTTGCCTTTCCACAGATCAATGCTGGTCGTCTCGCCGATGGTCACGCGGACGTGTCCTGGCGGCGGCAGGTAATGCCTGAAATCGTGTGCGTCGTGGTCGTAGTGTTCGCGCGCCGCGTCCGGCCAGTCGGTCGCCGTAATCTGTTTCCGGTTGTCGTTGGCCTGCTTATGCTGGTCGGAATAGACGCCGGTGATGACGAAGCCCTGCTCCGGCATCCCGGATGGATTCACCAGCATCGCCTGTTCGCCGATGGACGGCGGACGCCAGTGACGCACCTCTCCCGCTGCGAGGGAGAACCACGGCAGCCAGGCCGACACCCATCCGCCGGACTCGAACCGGACGCGCGCATTGGTGTAATCGACCGCGTGAATGACACCCGCCAGCACCATGGCCGATCCCTGCCGGTCGGTTTCCGCAATCGGCCAGCTCATTCCGTGACCTCCTGCGCGGCCGCCATGGCGGCCAGACCAGCCGATAATTTATCGTAAACCAGCATGCGGAGCCGGTATTCGTAATTTGCCACAATCGCCGCCGACTCGCCTTCGTCCGCGCCGGGGCCAAAGGCGGCCCATTGGTCGATATCGTTTTTGGCGGCCACGAGTTCTTCTTCCGTGCTCATCGCGACTCTCCCCAGTTTTCCGGCGGCGCTTCGCCCAGCGGCCAGTATTGATCCTCGCGGCCCGTCCCGGTTTCCGGGTACATGCCAAGCAGGATTTCTCGCGCTTCGTCCGGCCACGGCCACTCGACCTTGCCCAGGTGAAATTCATGCGTCCATTCGACGACCCAGACAAGGTAGCCGTCGAGTTCCGGCTTGAAGCCGTCGGGGCCGATCTGCGTCAGTTTGGCGACACCGATTGGCAAGCCCCAGGTTTCATGCGTGATGGCGACGGCTATCAGCGCCGCCAGTTCGCGTACTTGCAGGTCGGCCTGCTTGACATTCGGATCAACGATGGCGCGTGCCTGGAAGCGCCCAATCAGCGCGGTTTCGCTTGTTCCAGGATCGGTGCCAGGCTCCATCTCGTCGAGTTCGACGACGACCGACGGCAGGGTGATGCGGCGCTCGATGACCGGGTAGGCTCCGATATAAACCGCGCCTGGCAACTTGACGCGCAAACCGGCGATGATGGCGTTGTGAAGCTGGGCGAGGTTATCAAGCATTGCCGGCTGCCTTCTGGAGTTCGTAATTGATTTCCTGTTCGAGGAGGGTCAGCAGGCGTTCCTTGATGCGACCGAGGACGCTCTGGAAGCTGGCTTCGCCCTCCCCCTCCCAGTCTTGCGTGACGCGCTCATAGGGGATGCGATCACGCCCGATGCGCCGGAATACCTTGCCGTCATCCCGCTTCTTCTTCATCCAGGCGCCCGGATATTGATGGCGGCCAACGGTGACGCCGGTAGGCGTTTGCCGCGCCTTGCCGAAGCGGTCGACTTCCAGGGCGTTGAGGCCAAGCCAGACCTTGGCGGCGTTGCCTCTGCCGCCCGCGCTATTGCGCATCATCATCAGCAGCCGATCACGAATCACCTTCTGCGGTATCCGGGTGGCGGCGCTGACCTCTCTGGCGACCTGGCCGCTCACCCACGTCATCGTCTTGCGCAGCGCTCGCCGCCAGGCGTTTTGCATGGCGGCGCCGGTCAGGCCGGCAAGCAGGCTTTTCCAGCGATTGGTGTCAAACCGGACTTCGATGTGATCGACCGCCATTACATCGGCCTCAGAATCAGCGCCGTGATGCCGGTGCCGTCCGGCTCGATGGCGACGACCTCGTAGCCCAGGCCGAGCACATCGACCGCCGCGCCCTTTTCGACGCCCGCCGCATCGGCATCGCGCACCACCAACTGCGGCTCGACAATGCCGGTATTGAGCCTGCCCAACTGCGGGGCCAGCCACGGCGCGCTGAACATGCCGCGAACCGGGCGGCCTTCGATGGCGGCGGCGTCCGACAGGGTGTCGAATACCGTATCGTCCATCTCGGCGGCCAGTTCGCGGAAGCCCGTCATGGCTTGGCGGTCTTGTAGAGCCGGATCACGGCGCGCGGACGGGTGCAGAGGTTTAGAGGATTGGATTGCGCCTCGAGTTCGACGCCGCGACCGAAACGCATCGGTTCCTGCTTGGCGTAATAGGGCAGGCCGATGGTATTGACAGTTTCCATGTAGTCCGCCGGGGCGAAGCGCGAGATGAAGAGATCGGAGACGCCCATCGGCACCAGATAGGCGTCATCGTTGCCAATGAACTTGATCGCGCCGACCTTGCCGTAGAACTCCTTCCAAACCACGTTCTGGAACGTGAAGCCCTTGCGCAGATCGTCGCGCAGGAATTGACCGTCATTCCAGCGGTCGAACGCCTTGGTCACCTTGTCATGCGCGACGAAGGCGTCGTAGAAGCCACGCCCGCAGACGGCCAGCCATCCGGAGATGACGCCGGTTCCGGCCACGGCATCCTCGGATTTGCGCATGGCGTCGCGGATTTTTTGGGCAACGTCGGTGCCGCCCGTGCCGAGCGCCATGTCGACATACTGCGGCTCTATGCCGAAGCGGTCGTGGGTGTCGAGCAGGACGGTGGAGCCGTCGGCATCAAACACCTTGCCGGTGATGGCGCCGATGCGGTGATAGCGGTTGGTCGCCTCGATGCGGCCACGCATCTTGAACAGACGCTGCGCGACTAGTACATCGTTTCATTAAAACATTTACTAATCAAGTCATCTGGAAATCAAACTTTTTCCATTTCCATCTCCAAGGTTGAAACCACCGGCTTTAGCCGGTCAGCTTTAGCGCCGCTGTCTTTGGCGGCGGTTGATGCTCCACTGACGGTTGATGG
>WQUQ01000157.1 GCA_009782025.1 Desulfobulbus sp.
CCCCATCAACCGTCAGTGGAGCATCAACCGCCGCCAAAGACAGCGGCGCTAAAGCTGACCGGCTAAAGCCGGTGGTTTCAACCTTGGAGATGGAAATGGATCAGAAACCCAAAACCGCATTGCAACAAAAGGAACTGCATACGAATCAGAAATAGCTCTCGCGACAGCCGTTCGTAATGTATTTGGATTCCCCGGATTCAAGATATTGAAGGATATTCGGCATCTCGATATATCGGGTCACAAGGCGACAACGGCCACTGTTTCTTACTTGGGTTCCTATGCAGGTACCGAATGGAGCGCAGGCCCAGTAAACGTGACGATCTACTGCATTACAGAATCAGCCAGAAGCATTGAATTTCAAGTGATTGCGTTATCTGATGCCCCCAAGGATTTGGTCTCCTCCACAATTGAAACCGTTGAGAATGTAACGCTCGAAACTCCATGATTTGCTTGTTGCAACCCGGTAGATTGGGCTGAGCGCAGCGAATCTCAACACCATCACTCTATATGTTGGGGTTCGCTTCGCTCACCGCCAACCTACGCGCTATCCCATGAATCCCGCCCCCCTCAACCCATCAACCAACGCCGACTGGCTGGCCCGCAGCCAAGACGCCGTCTGGCATCCGTGCACGCAGCCCGCGTAGTGCGGGGCTTGCCCCGCCGGCCTCACATCAAACCCAGGAGGTCTCACGAACATGTCACAACACCGCAATATCACGCGCGTCGACGACGATCTGAAAGGAACTCACGCCTGGATCGTCACCGTTCAGCGCCAGGGCAATAAAGTCATTCGTCCGTTTTCCGACGGAACCTACGGTGGAAAAAAAGAGGCGCTGGCCGCCGCCATTGCCCACCGCGATTCCTTGCTCGCCAGTCATTCCCCATTCGAACATCAGATCTGGGTTCGCTCTCGCCTGCGGCGAAACAACACATCCGGCGTTCCCGGCGTTGGCCGATACGAGGTTTTTATCAATCGCAAAGCCAAGCATCGCACAGCCATCTGGCTTGCCATGTGGGACGATGAGCAAGGACGCAGGCGTACACGCAAGTTCTCGGTTTCCCTTTATGGTGAGCGCCAAGCCAAAGAACTGGCCATTGCCGAGCGTGAACGTCAACTGCATCGAGTGTGCGCATTGAAGGGCGCTGACTCCGCGAATCCCGCCCCCCCCGCTCCTTCCGCCAACGCCGACTGGCTGGCCCGCAGCCAGGTCACCGTCTGGCATCCGTGTACGCAGATGCGCCACCATGCACAAACCGGCTCGCCGGAGCATCTGCCGCTGTTGCCGATTGCTCGCGGGCAGGGGGCCTGGCTTGTCGATTTCGATGACAGACGCTACCTCGACGGCATCAGTTCGTGGTGGACCAATCTGTTCGGTCACGCCAATCCGCGCATCAACGCGGCGCTGAGGGCGCAACTGAAAAGCCTGGAGCATGTGATGCTGGCGGGCTGCACGCACCAGCCAGTGATCGAGTTGTCGGAACGCCTGGCGGCGCTGACCGGCGGCGCGCTGGGCCATGCCTTTTACGCTTCCGACGGCGCTTCGGCGATCGAAATCGCGCTGAAGATGAGTTTTCATTACTGGCGCAACGCGGGCCACCCGGAAAAGGCGGAATTCCTCTGCCTGGCGGGCGCTTATCACGGCGAGACGGTCGGCGCGCTGGCCGTTACCGATGTCGCCATTTTCCGGGACGCCTACGCGCCGCTGACCTACGCCGCCACCCACGTGCTGCCCTCGCCCGACGCCCGGCTGGCCGAAGCGGGCGAGACGCCGGCTGATGCCGCCCGCCGCGCCGCCGGTGCGCTGGAGCAGCATTTGCAGGAACACGGCGAACGCACCGCCGCGCTGATCGTCGAGCCGCTGGTGCAGGGGGCCGCCGGCATGGTCATGCACGACCCGGAATATCTGCGCCTCGCCCGCGCCCTGTGCGACCGGCACGAAGTGCACCTGATCTGCGACGAGATCGCCGTCGGCTGCGGGCGCACCGGCACTTTTTTCGCGCACGAGCAGGCGGGCATCCGTCCCGACCTGCTGTGCCTGTCCAAGGGCATTTCCGGCGGCTACCTGCCGCTGTCCGTCGTGCTCTGCCGCGACGCCATCTTCGACGCCTTTCTCGACGATTCGACGGCCCGCGCCTTTCTGCATTCGCATTCCTACACCGGCAATCCGCTGGCCTGCCGGGCGGCGCTGGCGACGCTCGACATTTTCGCCGATGACGATGTGCTCACCGCCAACCGCCTCCGGGCGCAGCAGATCGCCGCCGCGCTGCAACCGCTGGCAGCCCATCCGCAAGTCCGCCACCCGCGCCAGCGCGGCATGATCGCCGCCTTCGACGTGGCCACCGACGACCCGCATTTCTCCCGCCGCTTCTATCGCGCCGCGCTGGACAACGAGGCGCTGCTGCGGCCCATCGGCAACACCGTCTACTGGATGCCGCCCTATGTCGTCGACGCCGGCGAAATCGCCCATCTCGGCGCAGCGACGGCGCGGGCGCTGGAAATAGCATTGGCATGAGCCTGACCGAGCGCCTGCAAGCCGAACTCGATGACATCGCCGCCGCCGGCCTGACCCGCCGTCGCCGCGTGCTGGCTTCGCCCTGTGGCCGCACCGCCGTCGTCGACGGGCGCGAACTCATCAATTTCGCCAGCAACGATTATCTCGGCCTGGCGGGCGACCCCGCCCTGGCCGCCGCTTTTGCCCACGGCGCGCGGCAATGGGGCACCGGCAGCGGCGCCTCACACCTGCTCGGCGGCCATCTCGAACCACACGAAAAACTGGAAACGGAACTCGCCGCCTTCACCGGCTTTGCCCGCGCCCTGACCTTTTCCACCGGCTATCTCGCCAATCTGGCCGTCACCCCGACCCTGGCCGGGCGCGGCGCGGCGGTGTTCGCCGACAAGCTGAACCACGCCTCGCTGATCGACGCCATGCAGCTCGCCAAGGCCAACGGCGCGGCCATCCACCGCTACCCGCACGCCGATCTTTCGGCGCTGGAACGCCTGCTGGCCGCCAGCGCCGCCGCGAGCAAACTCATCGTCAGCGACACCGTGTTCAGCATGGACGGCGATCTCGCGCCGCTGCCGCAACTGCTCGAACTGGCCGAGCGATATGACGCCTGGCTGATTCTCGACGACGCCCACGGCTTCGGCGTGCTGGGCGAAAACGGGCGCGGCAGCCTCGCCCATTGCGGCCTGCCGGCGGCCGAGCGCATCCTGCTGATGGGCACCCTGGGCAAGGCGGCCGGCGTCGGCGGCGCTTTCGTCGCCGGGTCGGAAACCGCCATCGACTATCTGCTGCAAAAGGGCCGCGCCTACATCTTCACCACCGCCGCGCCGCCAGCCGTCGCCTGCGCCCTGAGCCACAGTCTGCAACGCATCGCCGCCGGCGACGACCTGCGCCAGCGGCTCTTCGCCCACATCGCCCGCCTGCAGGACGGCGCGGCGGGCCTGCCGTGGCGGCTGTTGCCCTCGGCCACCGCCATCCAGCCGCTCATCGTCGGCGGCAACGCCGCCGCCGTCGCGCTCTCCGACGCGCTATGGCAACGCGGCCTGTGGGCGCCCGCCATCCGCCCGCCCACCGTGCCGGCCGGAACCGCCCGCCTGCGCCTGTCGCTGTCGGCGGCGCACACCACCGATGACATCGACAAACTGCTCGCCGCACTTCGGGAGTTGTCATGAAACCCCGTGGATCGCGTTTTGGCTCGCACCACTCGGCATGGCGCGATTTGCCGCCCCGAATGATAAACACTCAATGTCATGCTGCGCGCAGTCGCAGCATCCATGCCATCTGTGGATTCTGCGACTGCGCTTCGCTCCGCGCAGAATGACGTTTGTGGTTCTTTGACGCTAATCTACGCCACTGCAAGAATTGCCATGAAACCACTATTCATCCTCCCCGGCTGGGGCCTCGGCCGAGGGCCGCTGCAAGCCGTCGCCGCCGCGCTCGGCGGCGCATTTATTGATCTGCCCGGTTATGACGAGACGCCGCTGGAAACCGATTTCGACCAAGCAGTAGCCGCCATCGCCGAACGCCTGCCGCCAGGCACCACGCTCGCCGGCTGGTCGCTCGGCGCGCAACTGGCGCTGGCCGTCGCCGCCCGCGCCCCGGCCAGGGTCGGCAAACTGCTGCTGATTGCCGGCACGGCCAGCTTCGTTCAGCGCGACGGCTGGCCGGACGCCATGCCGCCCGCGACCCTGGGCGAATTCACCCAAGCGATTGCCGCCGACGCCCCGGCCATGCTGCCGCGCTTCGTCGGCGGCTTCAATCGCGGCGACGCCCAGGCCAAGGCGGTGACGGCGGAAATCCTGCGCCTCGCCTCCCCGCTGCCGCCCGCCGACGTGCTGACGAGCGGCCTCGGCTGGCTGCGCGACGTCGACCTGCGCGCCGACGCGCCGCGCATCACCGCCCCGACGCTGCTGCTGCACGGCGCCGCCGACCCGCTGATGCCGCTGCCCGCCGCTCGCGCCCTGGCAGCCCTGATCCCCGGCGCGCGCCTGAGCGCCTTCGACGCCTGCGCCCACGCCCCTTTCCTGTCGCGCCCGGACGATTTTCTCGATCAGGCGCGGGGTTTCGTGCGTGCGTAAAATCAAATTTGATGTTGGATCGGCGGATCAAGATCCGCCCTACGGCCCTATCTCGATTGGTGCCGCGCCTGCGGCGTGGGGCCGGAAGCGGGCGTGAAGCGGTTGCTGGCGGAATCGCCGGATGAAAGGGCGCTGATCGGTTGATCTGCCCTGAACGAGCGCCGGGCAGCGTGGGGCGATGACAAGATAAAATGCCCGGACATGACGCCAAGCCTCTCCCCTCCCCCCAAATCCCGCATCCGCCAAGCCTTCGAGCGCGCTGCGCCGACTTATGACGGGGCGGCGGCGATTCAGCGTGATGTCTGTCATGCGCTGCTGGCGACGCTGGCCGATGCCGCGCCGCCCGGGGTGTTGCTCGATGCCGGTTGCGGCACCGGTTATGCGTTGCCGCTGTTGGCTGAACGCTTTCCCGTCGCCGGACGTTTGGCGCTCGATCTGTCGCCGGCCATGCTGGGCCGCGTGGGCGCGCCGTGCTGGCGGCTGGCTGGCGATCT
>WQUQ01000158.1 GCA_009782025.1 Desulfobulbus sp.
TCGGTCTGGACATCGTGTTCTCCAGTCTGTTGCACTGGAAAGATATGATCGCAGAGATGAGAGTTTAAGTAAATGTTTTAAAGAAACGAAATACTAGTGCTGATCGCTGCTGCTCCCCCCTCCCGCAAGCGGGCGAGGGGAGCAAATCTAGCGGCTACTTGAGCTTGCCGCGCACCACGCGCACCCGCGCCGGGTTCTTGACCGTCAGCTTGCCGCCGCCGCCCGTCAGGTTGCCGCAAACGCAGGCGGCCTTGATGTGGGGCACGGAATTGACGATGGCCGTGCAGTCCAGGCATTCGTAATAAAGATCGCCGCCGCTCGGCAAGGCCGAGGGATCGGGTGCGGGTTCCACGGGATAGAAGGTGTAGATTTTGCGCAGATCGATGTTCAGCATGGGGGTCTCGGTCTCGGTCAGTGAATGCCGTTCAGCCCGCTTCCAGCAAGGCGCTGGCCCGGTAATGCCGGTTGGCTTCGTCGCCGCGCTCGAGCTGGTCGAACAGTTGGGCCAGTTCGAGGTGCGTCTGCTGCGTCGGGGCGATGGCCAGCGAGGCTTCCAGATAACTTTGCGCCTTGCCCCACAGCCGCTGACGCCGGCACATCCGGCCCAGGGCCTGGAGCAGGCGGGCATCGGCCGGGTGTTGCCGGAGCCAGGCTTCGGCTTGGGCGATACGTTCAAGCAGGTCGCCATCGGCCAAACCGCCGTAGATGACCAGCAGTTCGCCAAGCCATTCGTCATGGGGAGTGGCCTTGATCCCCGCCTCGATCAATTTTTGCGCCTCGTCGCCTGCGGCGCAGGCGACCAGCGCCCGCGCCGCCGCCAGGATCACGCGCTGGCTCCGCTCCTCGGCCGGCAGGGCGCGCAGATAGGCGATCAGCGGCCCGCTGTCGGTCGCCAGCCGGGCGATGTTGCCGAGATGCGCCTGAATGCGCGCCTCATGCGCCACCTGCGGCGGCAGCGCGTCGCGTTTGACCAGTTGGCGCAGCAGCTTGAGCACGCCGTCCCAGTCGCCGCTGCCCCGGCGCGCCCGCAGTTCCAGGCGCAGCGCGGCAATGTGCCGTCCATGTTTGTCCTGCAAGCGGGCCAGCGCGTCCAGCGCCGCGGTGAAATGGCGGCCTTCGTTCATCATTTCGGCTTCCAGCATCAACGTCGCCGCCTCGGTGCGCGGGTCGCTGGCCTTGGCTTTGTCCAGCCATTCCTGCTGTTTTTCCGGCTCGCGCAGGCGCTGAGCGGCGCGGGCGGCGATCAGCGCCGACAGGCCGGGCGCGGCGCTGGTCGCGTGCGCCTCGCCGGCCTTTTTCAGCGCCTGGCCGAAACGGCCCTCGAACAGCAGGCGGACGGCATCCTGAAATACCTGACTGGCCCGCTCGCGCTGCCGCCGGCGGCGAAAACGGCGCGCCCGCTCGGGCAGGCTGAAGGTAAAAAACAAGGCGCGCAAGGCGCCGTAAGCCAGCAGAAAGAGCAGAAGAAGTACCAGCAGAAACAGGTTGAGCGTGACTTCGGCGCGATAGGGCGGCAACGCCAGCAAGACGTAGCCGTCATTCATCCGCGCGCCGACGGCGACGGCCACCGCCGCCGCGCACAGCGCCAGGAGCCAGAACAAGCCTCTCATCGCCCGTCCTTGCCGCCGCGCAGCTTGGCCAGCGCCGCCAGACTAGCGTCCAGACCCGGTAGATTGCCGCCGGGAGCGGCGGCCAGCAATTGCCGCAACGCTTCGCCGGCGCTCTTGACTACTGCATCGTCGGCGGCGAAATAGCGTTGCAGCCAGTCTTGCGCCACGTTCAATTCGCCGCGATAGGTGTCGTGGTCGCGGGCCAACAGGGCCAGCCGGGCATTGAGCAGGCGCAGCTTGAGGTTCTCGCGCAGGAAGAAGCTCTGCTCCGGGGCCAGCAAGGGCGGCTCCTCGCGGTCGAAACGCTGGATGCGAATCAGGCCGCGCACTTGTCGCCAGGCATCGGCCATGGCCAGACGCCACCAGGCGACGTTGGCCTCGGCATCCGCTGCCGGCTTGGCATCCGCCGCCGGACGGTCGAGGGCGCGCAAGGGCAGTTTGTCGACACGGCCGATGATGTCTTCCAGACGCAGGCTGATCCCGGCGACATCGACCTGGGGCAGCGCCTTGAGGCGGCCCAGATCCTTGGCCAGCGCATTGCGCAGCGGCAGGTAGCGGGGCTTGTCGAGATGGGCCAGACGGGCGTCGGCGGTTTGCAAGGCGAGCGTCGCGGCGGCGACGTTGCCGGCCAGTTGCAACTGCTGCCCGGCCAGCGTCAGCGCCTGCTCGACTTCGAGCAGAATCGACTCCTCGCGGCCGCGCGTCAGGTCCTCATACATGCCGCGCAGCGCCGCGCCCTGGTTTTCCATCTCGGCCAGGCGGCTCTCGGCCGCGCCGAGCTTGGCTTGCAGACTCTCGATCTGCTCTTGCAACTGCTGGCGCGCGCCGCGTTCCTCCTTGCTGGCGGCGTCGACTTCGGCCAGACGGCTGGTCACCTCGCCGCGCATTGCATCCCGCATTTCATACAATTGCCGGCGTGTTTCCAGCCATTGCCAGCCAGCCAGGGCCAGGAGCGCGATGACCATGACGATGGCGACGAACCGCCATGAGCCGACCCGCTGTGCAGCGGCGACGGGCGGTTCTGGCGGTTCGGGCGGCGGCGACGCGGGAGCGGCGTCGGGAGAAGGTATGCTGTTATCAGTGCTCATGGCGACCAATTATAAGCAAGCAGGGCGGCCATGATGCCGCTGTCAGCCCCGCCGCTCAGGATAATTTTATCCAGCCCGAGTTGCCGCGCCGTTGCGGCGATCCGCGCATGCGGCACGAACAGCGGCGTGGCCTTGAGCCAATGGCGGCCTTCGTCGTCGAGCAGATCGAGCAGATAACGCAAACCCTCGCTGCTCGATATGGTCAGGGCGTCGAGCCGCCCCGCCCGCCAGGCGGCCAGCAGCGGCTGACTGTCGCCGATGGGCGGCGAACGGCGATAGCAGGCGATGCAATCGACCGTTGCGCCGCGCTCGCGCAAGGTGTCGGCCAGCAATTCACGCCCGCCGTCGCCGCGAAAAATCGCCACCCGCTGTCCGGCCACCTGCCCGGCGGCCAGTTCAGGCAAGGCCAGCAGGCTTTCCGAATCGAAACGCTCGCTCGGCGCCAGACAGCCGCCGATGCCATGCGCCGCCAACGCCCGCGCCGTACCCGGCCCGACCGTCGCCGGTTGCAGATCGGAGGGCCAGGAGCCGCGCGCCAGCAATGCCGGCAAGGCATATTCGACGGCATTGGGGCTGACGAAAACCGCCCAGCGGTAGCTTGCGAGTTGTTCCGCAGCGGCGGCCAAGGGCTGCGGATCGGCAGCCGGCGCGATGTCCAGCAGCGGAAACAGCAGCGGCGCGCCGCCCGCCGCCGCGATGGCCTTGGCCAACGGGCCAGCCTGGGCCGCCGGTCGGGTGACGACGATGGTGCGATCAATGAGCGGGCGGGAGGGGTTTATCCCGGAAACCATGGGCTATTGGCTCTCTTTAAGCACACGATAGCCAAATACGACAAATGCGGCGCTTAGGATTAACCAAAGAAGCCCGCCAAAACGCGCGCCTACAGCCTCTCCAAATATTTCAATAGCCATGAGCGTCAGGCCGCATATAGCGCGGCATCCGACACCTGGCGTCGGTGGTCTGATGTTTATAAGAGTGTCTATTGCCGCCAGCAGGCCGAAGCCACCGAGTATCAGCATGAACCAACCTGCAATTTTGATCTCTCGCCGCATGTGATGTCTGACTGCACCCCTAGATCATCGGCAATGCGCCAGTTTCTCCAGAATGGCATCCGCCCCCTGTTCGCGCAGCGTCTCGGCCAGTTGCCGACCCAGCGCCTCATCAGCCGCCGGGTCGCCGCGCACTTCGCCGGCCGCCATCTCCTGGCCGTCGACGCTGGCGACGAAGCCGCGCAGCCAGAGTTGGCCGCCGTCGATCACCGCGTAGCCGCCGAGCGGCACCTGGCAACTGCCACCGAGGGCGCGCGAGAAGGCGCGTTCGGCCTTGACGCAGTGGGCGGTTTGCGGATCGTTCAGGGGGGCGACGAGGGCGGCCATGCGGGCATCGCCGTCGATCAACTCGATGCCGAGCGCGCCCTGGCCCGGCGCGGGCAGTGATTGTTCCGGCGTCAGGATGGCCTTGATGCGCGCCTTGAGGCCGAGGCGAATGAGGCCGGCGGCGGCGAGGATGATGGCGTCGTAATCGCCGTTGTCGAGCTTCTTCAGCCGGGTATCAAGGTTGCCGCGCAGGCTCTTGATCGTCAGGTGCGGGTAGCGGGCGCGCAGGATGGCTTCGCGGCGCAGGCTGGAGGTGCCGACCACGGCCCCGGCCGGCAGTTCGTCGAGGCCGGCGTAGCGGTTCGAGACGAAGGCGTCGCGCGGGTTTTCGCGGGCCGAAATGGCGGCCAGCGTGAAGCCTTGCGGCATCACCATCGGCACATCCTTCATCGAATGCACGGCGAGGTGGGCGCGGCCTTCGTGCATCGCCACTTCCAGCTCCTTGATGAACAGCCCCTTGCCGCCGATCTCGGCGAGCGGCCGGTCGAGAATCTGGTCGCCCTGGGTGGTCATGCCTAGAATGACGACTTCCGCCCCCGGATTGAGGCCAGAGAGCCGCCCCTGGACATGGACGGCCTGCCACATGGCGAGGCGGGATTCACGGGAGGCGATGATGATTTTCGACGGAGCGGACATGAAGCGGCACACCACAGGACGGGGAAAGGCGGGCATCTTAGCATGAGCGGACAGCCCCCTTTTTCGTCCCCGGTCAAAGCCCCCGACCAACGCCCGGAGCACCCGGACTTCTGGGACAAACGCTTCGGCCAGGGCGTCACGCCCTGGGATGCCGGCTGCGTGCCGGCGGCCTTTGCCGATTTTGTGACCCGCCAGCCGCGGCCGCTCGCCACCCTGATCCCCGGCTGCGGCAGCGCCTGGGAAGCCGCCCATCTGGCCGCCGCCGGCTGGCCGGTAACGGCGCTCGATTTCTCGCCGACCGCCATCGCCAGAGCGCGCGAAGTGCTCGGCCCAGCCGCCGTCGACCTGCTTTGCGCCGATTT
>WQUQ01000159.1 GCA_009782025.1 Desulfobulbus sp.
CAGCATCCATGCGGCTTGTGGATTCTGCGTACTGCGACTTCGCGCAGCATGACACGCTTCGCTCCGCGCAGAATGACAATATTTAATTGCCGGGTGAATAACCTGGCAATCAAACAGTAAACGTCGGCGGGATAAATCCTGCCCTACACCAATTCTTCCGTCAGATCGGGGTGCCTGGCAATGAGCCGCGCCAGCGCTTTGGCAATGCCGGGTGGCGAAAAACGCCCTTGTTCCCAGCCGCGCAAGGTGGCGACCGGCGTGTTGATACGGCGGGCGAACTCGCCTTGCGACAGGCCGGTCATCTTGCGCGCCTCACGAATCAGCATCTGCTCCGGCGTCGTGACGCGGGCGAATTCACCGCGCCTTGCCTCGTCCAGCGACTCGCGCAGGCCCGGCAACGGCCCGCCCGCATCGGCCTCGAAAGCTGCCGCGATGGCGTCCACGTCGATGTCTGAAAGTTCCTCGATGGCTGTGATGGGCGCTTGTTTCATGGCGGTCTCCTCAATCCAGTAATTTCGTGATCTCTCTGGCCGGCAGGTTTTCCCGCTCCGCCTTGGTATAAGCCGCGACCAGAAGAATCTGCTCGCGGGCGACGAGGTGGTACTAGATCACTCGCGCGCCGCCGCGCTTGCCGCTGCCCGAGCGTTTCCAGCGCAGCTTGCGCCCGCCCTGCGTGCCCGGAACCACATCGCCCGCCTCTGGATTCTGCGCCAGCCAGAAGGTAAAGGTTTCGTATTCCGGCTCGCTCCAGATGGCTTCGGCCTGTTTCCTGAACGTCGGGGTTTCGATCAGCGTTCTCATGGCCTGATTATGAGTGATTCACGCATGGCGTCAACCCTTGGGACGGTATTTATCCCGTCCTTGCTATCGGCGGCACGGGTCATCGTTGAGCGCCCGTTTCTGGTCGTCAGGCGGCAATTTGGCTATATCAGGCTGAAAGCTGTACCCTGCCCTGATGACGACTTCTCTCCCCGATCCCCGCTGGCAACGCGCCCTCGATCACAGCCGCTACCTGAGCCATCTCCTGCAAGCGCGCCCCGAACTCGGCGACGAACTGGCTGCCGTCTGGCAATCGCCGTTGAGCGAGGATCAGTTGCTGGCGCCGTTGACTGCCGCGTTCGCCGACGACGCGGCGGTCAAGACGACGCTGCGCCGGCTGCGCCAGCGCACCCTGGCGCATATCGCGCTGCGCGACCTGTGCGGCCTCGCGCCGCTGGCCGAAGTGGTCGAGAGCATGACGCTGCTCGCCGATGTGACCACCAACTTCGCCCTCGACTACCACCACCGCCAACTCGCCGCCATCTACGGCGAACCGCTCGACGACGCCGGCCAGGCGCAGCGCCTCTTAATCATCGGCATGGGCAAGCTGGGCGGGCGCGAGTTGAATGTTTCTTCCGATGTCGATTACATCTTCGTCTATCCCGCCGCCGGCGAAACCGCCGGGCCGAAGGGGATCGACAACTACGATTTTTTCACCCGCCTCGGCAAACGGGTGATCCAGGCGCTCAATGATTTGACCGCCGACGGCCAGGTCTTTCGCGTCGACATGCGGCTGCGGCCCAATGGCGATTCCGGGCCGCTGGTCTGCTCGCTCGATGCGCTGGAGCATTATTTCGTCAGCCAGGGCCGCGAATGGGAGCGCTACGCCTGGATCAAGGCGCGCGTCATGAACACCGGGGCCAACGCCAATGGCCAGGCCATCGGCGCCTGGCTGGACGATCTGCGCGCCATCGCCCGTCCCTTCGTCTTTCGCAAATACCTCGATTTCGGGGCCATCAACGCCATGCGCGACCTGCACGCGCAGATTCGCCGCGAAGTGGCGCGCAAGGACATGGCCGACCACATCAAGCTCGGCCCCGGCGGCATCCGCGAGATCGAGTTCATCGCCCAGGTCTTCCAGTTGATTCGCGGCGGCCGCGACCCGGCGCTGCAAATCCGCCCGACCCTGTCGGTGCTCGGGCTGCTGGTCGAACGCAAGCTGCTGCCGGCCGAGAGCGAGGCCGAGTTGCGCGCGGCCTATATCTTCCTGCGCCGCCTCGAACACCGGCTGCAATATGTCGACGACCAGCAGACGCACAGCCTGCCGGAGAGCACGGAAGCCCGGGCGCGCCTCGCCCGCAGCATGGATTTCGCCGACTGGCCGGCGCTGCTGGCGGCGCTCGACAGCCATCGGCAAAAGGTCAGCCGCCATTTCGAGGCCGTGTTCTCCGACCCCGAGGCGGGTGAGCACCCACTGACCGGCCTGTGGCTCGGCCAGCTCGATGCGGCAAGCGCCGGCGAAGCCTTCGCCGAGCGCGGCTTTCGCCAGCCGCAGGCGGCCAGCGAACGCCTGGCCGAGGTGCGCGCCGCCCGGCTCTACCAGCAACTGCCGAGCGCCAACCGCGAGCGTTTCGACGCCGTGGCGCCGCGTCTGATCGAGGCTGCCGCCGCCACCGCCGATCCCGACACGACCCTGGCGCGCGGCCTGACCTTTCTCGAAAACATCGCCCGCCGCGGCGCTTACCTCGCCCTGTTGCAGCAATACCCGCTGGCCCTCTCCCGGGTCGCCGACATGATCGGGGCCTCGCACTGGGCGGCCGACTATCTCAACCGCTACCCGCTCCTGCTCGACGAACTGCTCGATTCGCGCCTCTACGAAATCGCCACCGACTGGGATGGCTTTCGCGCCGCCCTGCGCCGCACCCTGGCCGATGCCGCCGGCGACACCGAGCGCGAAATGGACATCCTGCGCGAAATGCACCATGCCCAGGTGTTCCGCCTGCTGGCCCAGGATCTGGCCGGCCTGCAAAGCATCGTGCGGCTCTCCGACCACCTCACCGAACTGGCCGACACCATCGTCCAGGAAACGCTGCCGCTGGTCTGGAGCAAGATCAAGAACCGCCACTGCCCGCAGCCGAAATTCGCCGTCATCGGCTACGGCAAGCTGGGCGGCAAGGAACTCGGCTATGCCTCCGACCTCGACCTCGTCTACCTCTACGACGACGATGCCGACGACGCGCAAGAGAACTACACCCGCCTCGGCCAGCGCCTGAACACCTGGCTCAGCAGCCAGACCACTTCCGGCATCCTGTTCGAGACCGACCTGCGCCTGCGCCCCAACGGCGACGCCGGCCTGCTCGCCGTTTCCATCGACGCCTTCCGCGACTACCAGCTCAACAAAGCCTGGACGTGGGAACACCAGGCGCTGACCCGCGCCCGCTTCTGCGCCGGCGACGCGGCAATCGGCCGGCGTTTCGAGGACATCCGCATTGAAATTCTGCGCCAGCCGCGCGACCTTGGCCCGCTGTGCGACGACGTGGTCGCCATGCGCCACAAGATGCTCGATGCCCACGCCAGCCGCAACGCCGACGCCTTCAACCTCAAACACGACCCCGGCGGCATCATCGACGTCGAATTCATCGTGCAATACCTGATCCTCGGTCATGCCCACCGCCACCCGGAGTTGACCGGCAACCTCGGCAACATCGCCCTCTTGCGCATCGCCGGCGAACTCGGCCTGATCGACCCGCAACAAGCCAAAGCCGCCGGCAACGCCTACCGCGAATACCGCCGCCTGCAACACGCCCGCCGCCTGACCGCGACGCCGAAAGCGCCGATTCCGCGCGAACAGGTCGCCGAGCACGTCGCCGTGGTCAAGGCGCTGTGGTCGACTGTGTTTGGATGACATAACTTCCCGAAAGTCGCCAGGAGAACCCGATGCCCGCCCCGCTCAAGCCCAGCGAAATCGTCGCTCGCCTGTCCGAACACGTGATCGGTCAGGAAGCGGCCAAAAAAACGCTGGCTGTCGCCGTCTACGCCCATTTTCTGCGTCAGGCGGCAAGCGCCGGCAGCGATATTGAACTCGCCAAGGGCAACGTCCTGCTGATTGGCCCGACCGGCACCGGCAAGACCCTGCTTTGTGAAACCCTGGCGCGCATTCTCGATCTGCCCTTCGTCACCGCCGACGCCACCTCGCTCGCCCAGTCGCGCTTCGTTGGCGACGAAATCGAGGCCATCCTGCAACGCCTGCTCGAACGCGCCGACGGCGATCCGGGTCGCGCCGCCCGCGGCATCGTTTTCATCGACGAAATCGACAAACTCAAGGCGACCGGCGGCGAAGCCCGCGCCAGTTCCGGCGAAAGCGTGCAGCACGCGCTGCTGAAAATCATGGAAGGCGCGCCGGTGCGCCTCAAGGATGGCCGCCACCTCGACACCACGCAGATTCTGTTCATCTGCGGCGGCGCTTTCGTCGGCCTGGACGAGATTCTCGCCAGGAACCACGGCTTCGGCTTCATCGGCGCGGCCGGTGGCGACGATCAGCAGATTCTCGAACGCCTGAACGCGCGCATCAAACCCACCGATCTGCTCGAATTCGGCCTGATCCCCGAATTCGCCGGGCGGCTCCCCGTCGTCACCCGGCTGCACGCGCTGACGGCGGACATGCTGATCCGCATCATGACCGAACCGAAAAACGCCATCGCCCGTCAATTCGCCGCCCTGCTGCGCGCCCACGGCGTCGAACTGCGCATCGCGCCGGAGGCCCTGCAACAGATCGCCGCCCTGGCCATCGAATACAAAGCCGGCGCCCGCAGCCTGCGCGGCATCTTCGAGGAAATGCTGTGTGACACGCTCTACGCGGTGCCGGATAACCCGGCGATTCGCCGGGTGGTGATCCGCTCGTTGTTTACCGCGCCGGAATTGACGGTTGAATAATTCAATTTCTATTTCAAACGGTAATTATTTGTATGCCGGGCGGCACCAGCTTGTCATTCCGCGCGTAGTCGCGGAATCCATGCGGCGAGTGGATTCTGCGGCTACGCTTCGCTCCGCGCAGAATGACGATTCTCGGCAGTTTGTTGTCGTTACGAATGAGAAATGGAATAATTCCATTGTCAAATCAACCGATGACTTTGTCGGCTTCGCTTGCCGTACCACTGTACTGTCTGCGCTTCGCCTTCGCGTCCTCGGCTGATTTAAAAATGGAATAGCCCGGCCAGCAATCAACCCGATACCCAAACGACTGAACGGCATCGCCGGTGACGGCGAAGATGGCGTTGGCGATGGCGGGGGGCAT
>WQUQ01000160.1 GCA_009782025.1 Desulfobulbus sp.
TTGCGGTCTCGGCCCGGAGGGCTATCGCCTGGCGCTGGAATACCTGCTCAACAATATCTGCATCAACATCGAATAAGCCGGCTTTTGCCGCGATTTTGCGCTTATCGTTGCCCCCAACGAGCGGCAAAGAACAGAGAAGGGAGTCCCCGTGGATTTGCGTAAACTGAAAAAACTGATCGACCTCGTGCAGGAATCCGGCATTTCCGAGCTGGAAGTCACCGAGGGCGAAGAAAAAGTCCGTATCGCCAAGCATTACGGCGCGGTTGCCGCGCCGCCGATGCAGCCGTACATGATGGCGGCGCCGGTTGCGGCGCCGCAGGCCGTTGCCGGCGCGGCGTCGGTCAATCTCGATGACGAAGATGAATTGCCGCCAGGCCATATCGTCAAGTCGCCGATGGTCGGCACCTTCTACCGCTCGCCGTCGCCCGGCGCCGATGCTTTCGTTCAGGTCGGCCAGACGGTCAAGCAGGGCGACACCCTGTGCATCATCGAGGCGATGAAGCTGCTCAATGAAATCGAGGCCGACGCTTCCGGCGTCATCAAGGCCATCCTGGTCGAGAACGGCGAGCCGGTCGAATTCGGTCAGCCGCTGTTCGTGATCGACTGAGCGGCCGCCCATGTTCGACAAGATTCTCATTGCCAACCGGGGCGAAATCGCGCTGCGCATTCAGCGCGCCTGCCGTGAACTGGGCATCAAGACCGTGGTCGTCCATTCCGAGGCCGACCGCGAGGCCAAGTACGTCAAGCTGGCCGACGAGTCGGTCTGTATCGGGCCGGCCGCCTCGGCCGCCAGTTATCTGAACGTGCCGGCCATCATTTCGGCGGCCGAGGTTTGCGACGCCCAGGCGATTCACCCCGGCTACGGCTTTCTTTCGGAAAACGCCGATTTCGCCGAGCGGGTCGAATCCTCCGGTTTCGTTTTCATTGGCCCGCGCGCCGAAACCATCCGCCTGATGGGCGACAAGGTATCGGCCAAGGCCGCCATGAAGGCGACCGGCGTGCCCTGCGTGCCCGGTTCCGACGGCGCGCTGCCGGAAGACCCCAAGGAAATCACCCGCATCGCCCGCGCGGTGGGTTACCCGATCATCATCAAGGCGGCCGGCGGCGGCGGCGGGCGCGGCATGCGCGTCGTCCATACCGAGGCGGCGCTCTTGAGCGCCGTGGCGATGACCCGTCAGGAAGCCGGCCAGTTCTTCGGCAACCCGGCCGTGTACATGGAAAAGTTCCTGGAAAATCCGCGCCATGTCGAAATCCAGGTGCTCGCCGACCAGCACAAGAACGCCATCTACCTCGGCGAGCGCGATTGCTCGATGCAGCGCCGCCACCAGAAGGTGATCGAGGAAGCGCCCGCTCCGCACATTGCGCCGCGCCTGATTACGCGCATCGGCGAACGCTGCGCCGAAGCCTGCCGCAAGATCGGCTATCGCGGCGCCGGCACCTTTGAATTTCTCTACGAGAACGGCGAGTTTTATTTCATCGAGATGAACACCCGCGTTCAGGTCGAGCACCCGGTCACCGAAATGATTACCGGCGTCGACATCGTGCAGGAGCAGATTCGCGTCGCCGCCGGCGAGAAGCTGCGTTATCGCCAGAAGGATCTGACATTTCGCGGCCATGCCATCGAATGCCGCATCAACGCCGAAGATCCCTTCACCTTCGTGCCCTCTCCCGGCACGATCGAGTTCTATCACCCGCCCGGCGGCCCCGGCATCCGCGTCGATTCGCACATTTACCAGGGCTACCGCGTGCCGCCGCATTACGATTCGATGGTGGCCAAGGTCATCGCCTACGGCGACACCCGCGAACAGGCCATCCGCCGCATGCGCATCGCGCTGTCGGAAATGAGCATCGAGGGCATCAAGACCAATATTCCGCTGCATCAGGAATTGATGCTCGACGCCCATTTCATCAAGGGCGGCACCAGCATTCACTACCTTGAACAGAAACTCGATGACAGGGGCGAGGTGAAGAGTCAGGGATGAGCTGGCAAAACCTCAGCCTCCTGACCGAGGCGGCCAGCGCCGAGCCGTTGTGCGATGCGCTGCTGGCAGCCGGGGCGTTGTCGGCAGCGATCGAGGATGCCGATGCCGGTACGGCGGACGAAGAGCCGCAATTCGGCGAGCCGGGTTCGGTCAATGCGCCGGGTTGGCGGCGTTCGCGCATCGTTGCCCTGCTTGAAGCCGATGCCGATGCCGCTGCGCTGCTGGCCTCGGCTACCGCCGCGGCGGGCCTGCCCGGCATCGCTGATTACGCCGTCGAGCCGGTCGCCGAGGAGAACTGGGTGCAGTTAACCCAGGCGCAATTCGACCCGATCCCGGTTTCGTCCCGCCTGTGGATCGTTCCCTCGTGGCATCAAAGCCCCGATCCGGCGGCGATCAATCTGATTCTCGATCCCGGCATGGCCTTTGGCACCGGCTCGCATCCGACCACCCGGCTGTGCCTGGAATGGCTGGAGCGCGAGGTGTCGCCCGGCTGTTCGCTGCTCGATTACGGCTGCGGCTCCGGCATTCTGGCCATTGCCGCCGCCCGGCTGGGCGCGAACCGGGTCGCCGGCGTCGATATCGACAGCCAGGCCGTCGCGGCGGCGCGGGCCAATGCCGAGAAGAATGGCGTCGCCGCGCTGTTCGCCGATTCGGCGCAGCCGGTGGCCGGCGAGTACGACCTCGTCGTCGCCAATATTCTGGCCAATCCGCTGCGCGTGCTGGCTCCGGCCATCTGCGCCCATGTTCGCTCCGGCGGCCGCTTGGCGCTGTCGGGCATCCTCCGCCAGCAGGCGGACGAAATCATCGCCCTCTACGCCGCCTGGCTGCCGCTCGAAATGGCCGATGTCCGCGAGGATTGGGCCTGTCTGGCCGGGGTGAAGCCATGATGCGCACCCGCTGCCCGGTGTGCGGCACGGTATTTCGCGTCACCTCCGAACAACTGCGCCTGAAGGCCGGCAAGGTGCGCTGCGGCCACTGCCGGGGCGTTTTCAACGCCTTCGACCAGTTGCTGACCGATGAACCGCCAAGCGAGACGCTGCCGCCGCCGGCCAGGAAAAAACCCGCGCCGGTTGCCGTCGCCCCGGTCGAGCAGCCGGCGCCGCCAGCGCCTGCGGCGACGATCGCGGCGCAGCCGCCTGCCGCCGCCGCCGAGACGCTGCCGCCGGCGGCAGTCGCCGCTTCGCCATTCGCCGGCCTGCCGGTCGAGGAGATCACGGCGACCGAGGTGAAATGGCCGGAAACGGCGATTCTCCTCGCCGAAAGCCCCGAACAGGCCACGCCGGAAGCGCCCCAGGAAAGTCCCGAGCAGACCACGCAGGCGGCGCGCCAGGCCGGTCTGGCGGCGATCCGCGAGTGGCCCGAAGCGCCGGCTTACAACCGCTGGGCGCTCGGCGCGCTGGCCGGCGAGCCGCCCGAATTCGTCCCCGAGAGCGAGCCGGCGCTCTGGCCCTTCGTCATCATCGCGCTGCTGTTGGCGCTGGCCCTGGCGGTGCAACTGCTGTACTACTTCCGCACCGAGGTGGTGCGCTGGCTGCCGGCCACGGCGGCCTATTACGAACTGGCGGGCATCGCCGTCCCCTTGCCGCGCCAGAGCGAACTGATCGCCAAGGAATTTTCCGATCTGCAATTCGACAAGCAGCGCGACCTGTTCGTGCTCGAAGCCACCTTGCGCAACCGCGCGCATTACGCCCAGGACTGGCCGGCGCTGGAATTGACCCTGACCGACATCAACGACAAGGTCGTCGCCCGTCGCATCATCCCGGCCGGCGACTATCTGCCGCCCACCATCAGCCCGGAGCGCTTCCCGGCCAACGGCGAAGTCAGCATCCGCCTGTGGATCGAGGCGCGCAACCTGGGAGCCGTCGGCTACCGGCTCGACGCTTTCTACCCCTGACCCCCCCTTGCCCCCGACTCGCCCCCGACATGAAAACACTGATCTGCGGCTCGCTCGCCTTTGACAACATCATGGTCTTTGCCGACCGCTTCAAGAATCACATCCTGCCGGAGCAGATTCACATCCTCAACGTCTCCTTCCTGGTGCCCGAAATGCGCCGCGAATACGGCGGCTGCGCCGGCAACATCGCCTACAACCTCAAACTGCTCGGCGGCGAGCCGCTGATCGTGGCCACCGTCGGCGACGACGCCGCGCCCTACCTCGACCGCCTCGACCGCCTCGGCCTGGCGCGCACGCACATCCGCCAGGTGCCCGGCAGCTTTACTGCCCAGGCGTTCATCACCACCGATCTCGATGACAACCAGATCACCGCCTTCCACCCCGGCGCGATGAATTTCTCGCACCTCAACGAAGTCGGCCGGGTGGCAGACGCACGGCTCGGCATCGTCGCCCCGGACGGGCGCGCCGGCATGCTCCAGCACGCCCGCGATTTCGCCGCCGCCGGCGTGCCCTTCATCTTCGATCCCGGCCAGGGCCTGCCGATGTTCAGCGGCGATGAGTTGCTGGCTTTCATGAATCTGGCCGACACCGCCTGCTTCAACGATTACGAGGCCAAGCTGCTGTGCGACCGCACCGGGCGCAGCCTGGAAGAACTGGCCGCCGCCGTGCGGGCGCTGATCGTCACCCGCGGCGGCGCCGGTTCGGAAATTTATGCCGATGGCGTCTGCCACCGCATTCCCTGTGTCGCCGCCGACGCCGTGGTCGACCCGACCGGCTGCGGCGACGCCTATCGCGCCGGCCTGCTCTACGGCATCAGCCAGAACTGGGGCTGGGAAAAAACCGGCCGTCTGGCCTCGCTGATGGGCGCCATCAAAATCGCCCAGCGCGGCGGCCAGAACCACCAGCCGAGCCGCGATGAAATCGCCGCCCGCTATCAGCGCGCCTTTGGTTCTGCGCTCTGGTAATTCCATTTCCAGATCAAACGATTACTTTGTCGACTTCGCTTGCCGTACAACCGTACTGTCTGCGCTTCGTCTTCGCGTACTCGCTTGATCTGAAAATGAAATATTGAACCGGCCATTAAGATTTGAAAATTCCTGCTGCGTCATGCTGCGCGTAGTCGCAGCATCCATGCGGCTTTTGGATTCCGCGACGGAGCGCGCAAT
>WQUQ01000161.1 GCA_009782025.1 Desulfobulbus sp.
GCTCAGATCTTGAGGAAGTGCTCGCGGTAGTATTTCAGTTCGTCGATGGATTCGTAGATGTCGGCCAGCGCCGTGTGCCGGCCTTTTTTCTTGAAGCCCTTGTAAATCTCCGGTTGCCAGCGCTTGCACAGTTCCTTGAGGGTGCTGACGTCGAGGTTGCGGTAGTGGAAGAAGGCTTCGAGTTCGGGCATGTAGCGGGCCATGAAGCGGCGGTCCTGGCCGATGGAGTTGCCGCACATCGGTGAATGGCCCTTGCCCGAGTATTTGCGCAGAAATTCCAGGGCCGCCGCTTCGACTTCGGCCTCGCCGGTGGTCGAGGCGCGCACCTTGTCGATCAGGCCGGAGCGGCCGTGCGTTTTCTGGTTCCACTCATCCATGCCGGCCAGGGTCTCGTCGGATTGATGCACTACCCAGGCGGGCGATTCGGCGACCAGTTCCAGCGCCGAGTTGGTGACCACCATGGCCATTTCGATGATGCGATCGCCATCCGGGTTGAGGCCGGTCATTTCCATGTCCAGCCAGACGAGGTTGTTTGCGGTGCCTGCCATATAATCGCCCGAATTCCGAAAAGCCCCGATTTTCTCACAGACCCTTGACCTTGATTTCTCCTTTCAGCCTCGTCTTTCTCGCTGCCGTCACGCTTACCCTGGGCCTTCGCCTGTGGCTGGTCTGGCGTCATATCCGCCACATCGGCGCGCATCGCGCGGCGGTGCCGGCCGATTTCGTCGAGCGCATTCCGCTTGCTGCGCACCAGAAGGCCGCCGATTACACCATCGACCGCTGCCGAGTGAGCCTCGCCGCCGCCTTGCTCGACGCCAGTCTGTTGCTTGCCCTGACGCTGGGCGGCGGCATCGCCTGGCTGCATGAATGGTGGTTGGCTCGCCTCGACGGCATCGCCTATGGCCTGGCGATGATTTTCAGCCTGCTGCTCATTTCCGCCCTCGTCGATTTGCCGTTTTCGCTCTACCGCCAGTTCGTCATCGAAGCCCGCTACGGCTTCAATCGCATGACGCTGGCCCTGTTCTGCATCGATCTCGCCAAGCAGGCGCTGCTCGGGCTGTGTATCGGCGCGCCGCTGATCGCCGTGGTGCTGTGGCTGATGAACGTCATGGGCGCGGCCTGGTGGTTCTGGGTGTGGCTGTTCTGGGCCGGCTTCAACTTGCTGCTGCTGTTCGTCTACCCGACCTGGATCGCGCCGCTGTTCAACACATTCACCCCGCTCGCCGAGGGTGAAACGCGCCGCCGCATCGAGGCCCTGCTCGCCCGCTGCGGCTTCCATGCTTCCGGCCTGTTCGTGATGGATGGCTCGAAGCGCTCCAGCCACGGCAACGCCTATTTCACCGGCTTCGGCAACAACAAGCGCATCGTTTTTTTCGACACGCTGCTCGAGCGTTTGACGCCGGATGAAATCGAGGCGGTGCTGGCGCACGAGTTGGGGCATTTCCGCAAGAAGCACATCATTCAGAGCATCGTTTTCCTGTTCGCCGGTTCGCTGGTTTTTCTCTGGCTGCTCGGCCAGTTGATCGACAGCCCGTGGTTTTATGCCGGTCTTGGCGTGCCGGCGCAGAGTGCTGGACAAAACGCGGCGCTGGCGCTGATCCTGTTCTTCCTCGTCGTGCCGGTGTTCACCTTGCCGCTCAGTCCGCTGTTCAGCCAGTTGTCGCGCCGTCATGAATTCGAGGCCGACGCCTGGGCCGCCGAACACGCCGCTGCCGCCGATCTGATCCGCGCCCTGGTCAAGCTGTACGAGGACAACGCGGCGACGCTGACGCCCGATCCGCTGTATTCCGCCTTTTACGACTCGCATCCGCCGGCGGCGCAGCGCATTGCCCGGTTGCAGATGCTCGCCTGATGCAAGGCCGCGTCGTCGCCGCCCACGGCCGCCAGTACGGGGTCGAATTGCCGGATGGCCGCCGTTTGTCCTGCTTCCCGCGCGGCAAGAAAAGCGAGGTGGCTTGCGGCGATGACGTCGACATCCAGCAAACCGCCGCCGATCAGGGCGTGATCGAGGCGATCCGGCCGCGCCGCAGCTTGCTCTATCGCTCCAACGAGGTGCGCCAGAAACTGATTGCCGCCAACGTCGATTTGCTGATCGTCGTCGTCGCCACCGAACCGGCTTTTTCCGACGAACTGGTGACGCGCGCCCTGGTGGCCGGCGAGAGCGCCGGCATCGAGATTCTGATCGTGCTCAACAAGTGCGACCTGTCTGATCGCCTCCCTGCCGCCCGCGACCGTCTCGCCGTTTTCGCCGGCCTCGGCTACCGCATCCTCGAACTGTGCGCCCGCGACCACGCCGAAGACCTGCGCCCGGCGCTCTTGGGGCGCGTCAGCGTGCTGGTCGGCCAATCGGGCATGGGCAAATCGACGCTCATCAACGCCCTGGTACCAGAGGCCAGGGCCGCTACCCGCGAAATCTCGCTGGCCCTCGACTCCGGCAAGCACACGACGACCCACGCCAGCCTCTACCGGCTCGACGCCGCCAGCGCCCTGATCGACTCGCCGGGTTTGCAGGAATTCGGCCTCGGCCATCTCGGGCGGGCCGAGATCGAGATGGCTTTCCCCGAATTCCGCCCACTGCTCGGCCAGTGCCGCTTCCGCGACTGCCGCCACGACCGCGAGCCGGATTGCGCCCTGACCGCGGCGCTTGCCGCCGGCCGCATCGACCCGCGCCGCTTCGCCGCTTACGGCCGGATCGTTGGCCGAAGCGTCGACTGAACGCGGGCGGTGGCAATATTCCCGCCGTCCGGCGATAATCCAAAGATCATCGCCCGCGTGCGGCGATTGGAGAAAGCGCATGGCAGACCCGCAACCGACCATCCTGATTGTCGACGACACGCCGGAAAATCTCAGCGTGCTCGGTGAATTGCTGCAACGCGACTACCGCGTCCGGGCAGCCAATTCGGGACGGCGCGCGATCCAGATCGCGCACGGCCAGCCGACGCCCGACCTGATCCTGCTCGACGTGATGATGCCGGAAATGGATGGCTTGGCCGTTCTCGAAGAACTGCGCGCCAGCCCCGCGACGCAAAACATTCCGGTCATCTTCGTCACCGCCATGGACGGCACCCAGGATGAGGAATACGGCCTCGACCACGGCGCCGTCGACTACATCACCAAGCCGATCCGCCCGGCCATCGTGCTGGCCCGCGTGCGCACGCAACTGGAACTGAAACGGGCGCGCGACATCCTCAGCGACCAGAACAGCTATCTCGAAGCCGAAGTCGCCCGGCGCATGGAAGAAAACCTGTTGATCCAGAAGATCAGCATCCACGCCCTGGCCCGCCTAGCCGAGACGCGCGACCCGGAAACCGGCAACCACCTGCTGCGCACCCAGGAATACGTGCGCACCCTGGCCACCCTGCTGCGCCACCATCCGCGCTTCGCCCACTACCTCGACCAGCGCACCATCGATGCGCTGGCCCAATCGGCCCCGCTGCACGACATCGGCAAGGTCGGCATTCCCGATCATGTCCTGCTCAAACCGGGCAAGCTGACGCCGGATGAGTGGGCCATCATGAAAACCCACGCCGAACTCGGCAGCCGCGCCATCGCCAAGGCCGAAGCCGACGCCGAGCGCAAGGTCGAATTCCTCGCCATCGCCAAGGAAATCGCCCACCACCACCATGAAAAATGGGACGGCAGCGGCTACCCCGACGGTCTGGCCGGCGACGCCATTCCCATCTCGGCCCGCCTGATGGCGCTGGCCGATGTCTTCGACGCGCTGATCTGCAAGCGCGTCTACAAACCCGCCTTTTCTCCCGAAGAAGCGCGCCGGATCATCGTCGAAGGCCAGGGCCAGCATTTCGATCCCGATCTGGTGACGGCCTTTGTCGAGAATTTCTCCACCTTCGTGAATATCGCCGATCAATATAGCGATTGAATGTTTTGGGCTGACGTGAGTCAGTTTTCCCCGATGAATCATCTTCCCGCCGACCATTTCGCCTCCGGCCCCATGTGGGCCGGTTTCATCGTTTTCATCCTGGCCATGCTGGCGCTCGATCTGTTTGTTTTCGGCGGCCGCCGGGCGCATCGGGTTTCGCTGCGCGAGGCGCTGGCCTGGGTGGTTGCCTGGGCCTGTCTGGCGTTCGCCTTCGCCGGCTTGCTGTGGTGGTATCTGAACGACACGCTGGGGGCGGAGATCGCCCAGCACAAGACGCTGGAATTTCTCGCCGGCTATCTGATCGAGCAGTCGCTGTCGGTCGACAACATGTTCGTCTTTGTGATGATCTTTGGCTATTTCGCGGTGCCGCCCGAATTGCAGCGGCGGGTGCTGCTCTATGGCGTGCTCGGCGCGCTCGTCATGCGCGCGGCGATGATTCTCGGCGGCGTCTGGCTGGTGTCGCAATTCACCTGGCTGCTGTACGTCTTTGGCGCTTTTCTGGTCTTCACCGGCATCAAGATGCTGGTCGTCGCCGAGGCCGAGCCGGATCTCGACCAGAACCCGCTGCTGCGCTGGCTGCGCGGCCATCTGCGCATCACCCGAGAATTCCACGGCGAAGCCTTCTTCATCCACCGCGATGGCATCCGCTGGGCGACGCCGATGTTCCTGGTGCTGCTCGTCATCGAAGCCAGCGACGTCATTTTTGCCGTCGACAGCATCCCCGCCATTTTCGCGGTGACCACCGACCCGTTCATCGTGTTCACCTCGAACATCTTCGCCATCATGGGCCTGCGCGCCCTGTATTTCGTGCTTGCCGACATGGCCGACCGCTTCAACCTGCTCAAATACGGTCTGGCCATCGTGCTCACCTTCATCGGCGGCAAGATGCTCGCCGCGCCGTGGTTTCACATGCCGATCCAGTGGTCGCTGGCCATCGTCGGCATCGTCATCTTCGGTTCGGTCGTCTTGAGCCTCGTCCTGTCGCGCCAAGCAGAATGATCCCGCGGCGCTTCACCGCGGACGCGGCGCGTGTTCGAGGCCGCGCAGCTTGCTGCCGGGCGCGATGCCGCGTTTGGCGAACCAGCCGGCGTTCATTTCCAGCGCATAGCGGGCCGGACGGCGGGCGCAGTGGTTGTCCTCAGTTTGCGGCTGCATCTCCTCGATGTTGAGGATGCGGCCTTCGGCGTCGATGAAGGCCACCGACAGCGGCAACAGCGTGTTGCGCATCCACATGCAATGCGTGTTTTCCTCAGTAAAAACGAACAGCATGCCGTGCTGCGGCGGCATCGCCTGGCGGTTCATCAGGCCGATCTGGCGGTTGCCGTCGGTGGCCGCCACTTCGGCCTCGATGCGGTAAAAGCCGGCCGTCAACTCGATCATCGGCAGCGTCGCCTGCGCCCAGGCGGCAGCGCCGATCAGGCTGGCGGCGAGCGCGATCAAAGCGGCCAGCACGGTACGTTTCTTCATGTCATGTTCCCCGGAGTGTATGAATATCGCCTGCGATCTGGCGCCATTCGCCCAGACCCAGCCCGGCCACCGACAGCGTTCCAATCGCCGCCCGCACCAGGCGCAGCACAGGATAACCGATTGCCGCGCCCATGCGCCGCACCTGGCGATTCTTGCCCTCGCCGATGCGGATTTCCAGCCAGCAGGTCGGAATCGCCGCCCGATAACGAATCGGCGGATCGCGTGGCCACAGCCCGGCCGGTTCGTCGATCCGCCGCACCCGCGCCGGCCGGGCGGTGAAATCGGAGAGCCGGATGCCGGCGCGCAGCCGATCCAGCGATGGCTCGTCGGGAATGCCCTCGACCTGCGCCCAATAGGTCTTTTCCAGCTTGTACCGAGGCTCGGCGATCTGCGCCTGCAAGCGGCCATCGTCGGTCAACAGCAGCAAGCCCTCGCTATCGGCGTCGAGACGGCCGGCAACGTAGACGTCCTTCTGCGGAATGAACTCGGCCAGCCCCCGCCACCGGCCTTCCGGCGTAAATTGGCTGAGAACGCCGTAGGGTTTGTTGAAGAGGATGAGGCGGGGCACGAGCGATTTTCAACGGAAAAACAGCGGCAAAAATCAGACAGCCTGACTTCACACCGCTTGGGAATAGCGGAGTAACGAACTGGGCGCCTTCGAAATCAAGTCATGACATTCAAGTTATTAACCCGGCAGTCAAACAGATGACATTGCTCCCCCCATCCCAACCTTCCCCCGCGAGCGGGGGGAAGGAGCCTCGTTCCCTCCCCTGCTTGCGGGGGGCGAAGGCGGGGTTTCGCAAAGCACCGCTTTGCGCCGCCTGAGCGGGCGAGCCATGCAAGGCGAGCACTGGGCGGGCCAGAGTGGGGGGCAACAAGCATGGAAATTTGATTGCCAGGTTAATAAATCGCCCAGGCGCTCAGGGCGACCGGTCAATATCGTCGTGATTCGCAACGCGCCTGAGCCACGCATTGTTACCGTCGCGAATTTCAAATGAAATCTTGTAGTTGCCGGTAACGTGAATGGTGTAGATGTCGGGGTCGGAATAACCCTTCAGCTTCTCGAACCGCAGTCCGGGCGGAAACGGTGACCTGAGCAAGTCTTGCAACTTCTGGTCGACCTGAACGCAAAGGTCGTAGGGCAGTTTGCTGTATTCGCGGTGGAATGTTTTTGACCGCCGCCACGAGAAAACCGTAACCCCGCCTGCGCCGGTGATGGTCATTGCGGATTGCGCAGATCGGCAATCAAATCTTCAGCGGAGCGGAACACCCGACCGTCGCGCGGTTCGGCTGCCAAGTCATGCGTGATAACGGCCGCGCGCGTGTCAAGAAGTGTCTCGACGAGTTCAGCGACTTCGCTGATAGCCGCGTCATAAGCATCATGCAACGCCTCGCCGTGGTGCTGTTTTAACCGGGTATCCCTGTCGATTGAAGAACGCAGTACAACCAGCCGGGTCAGCATGCGCTTCAGCGCATCCGCCGCGCTTGCCATCGCGTCAACAGCAACGCCATCGGCATCAATGTACTCGCCAGCAGCGACAGTCAATGTGCGGATAGACTCACCATAGCCGGCAATCATGCTGGAAAAACCCCGCATCACCGAAGCAATGCCCTGTAAAGCGTCCACCGTGTCATCAATCGCTACCAGCAACCCGATACTTGCGGCCTCAGTGCTGGTAGCGATGCCGACCAGTTTACTGCTGGTCGATTGCGCCTGATGATTTGGGTTCATGGTGTGCAGAGTGTAAGACATGCTGTTGCGAAATGCCAAATTCTGGCGAAAAGCGAAAAACGCAGACTGCACAGTCTTTCGAGCGGCAAAGATGGCAGCTTGGAGGGAGGCGTTTTCACTTCAATCACGGAGAACACGCGCATGGCATCCACCGTTCCATCAGACTTGCTCATTCCTGTTCAAACAGGAACAAAGCTGACTTCCTGCTTCACCGAGGCCGGTTTCACCGCGCTCTTGCGAGCACGGCCAGCGCCCTCCTCTCCACAGGCTGCAACCGTGGAACTCACGGCCATGTTTTTCAAATTGATTGCGGCGTTCACGTCGCGGTCATGGTTCGCGCCACAAGCCGGACACGTCCATTCGCGCACAGCCAGCGGCAGGCTCTCCAGTTTGTGTGCGCAACCCGAACAGGTCTTGCTACTGGCAAAGAACCTGTCAGCCACCTGGACTTGCCCGCCACGCATCGCCGCCTTGTATTCCAGCTGCCGCCGAAACTCGAAGAAGCCCATATCGGCAATCGAACGTGCAAGGTGGCGATTTTTGACCATGCCCGAGACATTCAAATCCTCGATGCCGATGGTGTGAAACCGGCGTGTCAAGTCCGTGCTCAGCTTGTGCAGCGCATCACCGCGAATGCTGGCGATACGGGCATGCAGCCGGGCCAGTTTGCCCTTGGCCTTCTTGCGGTTCGCCGATCCTTTGACCTTACGGCTCAAACTGCGTGAGAGCCGCTGCAAGCGTGCCAACAACGCCTTGTGAGGTTTTGGCCCTGTGATCGTCTCTCCCGTCGAGAGCGTGGCCAGTGCCGAGACACCCAAATCCACACCCACCGCGCCTTGGTTTTCAGCTTGGGGCAAATGCGAATCATCCGGGGTGTCCACAACGATGCTGACAAACCATTTATCAGCCACACGGGACACCGTGGCTGACATGATCTTGCCGGCAAAGCGCAACGTCTCGCGCATGCGCACCCAGCCAAGATTGGGGATGCGAATGCGTGAAGCGTCGAGGCTGAATTGATCGTTGGTGATCGTAAAGCGGTCATGTACGCCCTTTTTGCGAAATTGCGGATAGCGGGCGCGACCGGCAAAGAAGTTCTGGAACGCCTGGCCCAACTGGATGATCGCCATTTGCGGCGCATTCTTGGTGACTTCGAGCATCCACGGAAACTGTTCGCGTTTGATGGCGTTCAACTGGCGGCGCAACGCGGCCTGCGATGGCTTGGGCTGGTGGTTGTCCGCCTTCCATGCTTCGTATTGCTTCTTCCATTCAGCCAGCGCCCAGTTATAAGCAAACCGTGCCGTACCCGCTGCACGGGCCAGATACGTGGCCTGTACATCATTGGGATCGAGCGCGATGCGGTGGGCGATCAGCATGAAACATTCTCCACCGCTTGCCGCACACCGTCGAGCAGTTTCTGGTTCTTGCGCGAACGGCTACCGTACAGACGGGCGCTGAATACGGTGATGATTTCCAGCACGTCCTTGGCCAAGTCTTCCTCAAAAGTCGTGTCCTCGCCCTGGTTGAGAATGACGACCTCAACACCTTTGGCTTCGCAGATGGCAAACACCAGTTCTGCGCCAAAGCGCAGCAGACGGTCTTTGTGGGTGAGTACCAAGCGTCCGATTCTCCCTTCGACGATGGCATCGAGCAGACGCTTCAAGCCTTTCTTGTGGTAGTTCATGCCCGAACCCAGATCGGCCACCACCTCGAATGTCCAGCCTTGACGAGCGCAGTACAACTCCAGCACCTGTTTCTGGCGCTCCAGGTCGTCTTTCTGGTCGTGGCTGGATACGCGGGCATAGGCAACCGTGCGCCGCTCTCCATCGGGTGCATGAAATTGTTCGGGGCGCAATCGTGCCAAGTCGTAGCGCCGCCGCCCGCCGGGTGTGCGCTCATGGGCGACGAGCTTGCCTTCGCGTTCCCAACGCCGCAGTGTTTGTACCGCAACGCCCAGAAACTCGGCGGCTTCGTGAATGCTGACCATTGCTCTTGACATGCTCAAAATATATACAAATGAGCAAAAAAGAGCAACTATTGCTTTAGCTGCTCAAACCCGCTCAATGGCTGGTTCCCTCGGACTTGGTGATTTTATTCCACACGTTGTACTTGCCGACCGGTTTCTTCATCGGCAGGCGTTTCACTTCCTTCAGCGTTTGCGCGTCGTAAATGATCAGCGCGCCGTCCATTTCCATCAGGCTGGCGAGCACGTATTTGCCGTCGCGGGTGAATTCGACGTGGGCGAAGGTTTTGCCCGGTTCGGGGCGAAGTTCGGCGGCGATTTCGAGGGTTTCTTTGTCGATCAGTTGCATGGTGTCCTTGAATTCGCGGCTCATCATGGAATCGACCCAGGCGTAGCGGCTGTTTTCGTGGCTGCGCATGAAGAAGCCGGGGCCGCGGGTCTTGATCTGCTTGATGGTTTTCCAGTCGGCCATGTCGATGATGCTGACCACGCCCTCGTTGAGGTTGGGCGTCGCCATCACCGTCCGTTCCCGCCCGGTTTCGTCCTTCCAGGTCCAACTGATGCCGGAGCCGAGGTGGGGCATGCCGGGTAGTTCGAGGTCGGCGATTTTCTTGCGCGCGTCGAGATTGACCACCTGGCCGCTGACCGCGCTCCTGGCGTCGTTGCGCGAGGCGCCCATGACTTCGGTGTAATCCTGGGTGAAGTAGAAGTCGTCGAGGTAATCGTCAAGCGGGCTGCGCTGCGGATTGAGGAAGCCTTCGATGAAGGCGCCTTCGCGGTACTTGAAGTCGTGGATCATGCCAGCCGGGATGTCCGGCGCCTTCGGGTTGTAGGAGACTTCCCACAATTCCTTCACGTCCTTCAGGGCGGCGACGAAGCTCTGGCGCGGCGAGGCGTCGTAGACGGCCGAGACGCGGGAACTGATCTTGCCGTCCTTGTCGGTGGCCGGCAGGATTTTTTTCAGCTTGAGGTCGGCGTCGAGAATGACCAGGTTGTGCGGCAGGTAGTTGGCCACCGCGATCCATTGGCCATCGCCCGATACCGCGGCGTTGCGCGTGTTGATGCCGGCGCGCGCTTCGGCGATGACCTTGAGGTTCCACAGGTCGAACTTGGTGATCCAGCCGTCGCGCGAGGCGAAAAAGACGTAGCGGCCATCCGGCGTGAATTTCGGCCCGCCGTGCAGGGCGAAGCGCGAGGGGAAGCGGTAGATCGGCTCCAGCTTGTCGCCATCGAGGATCGACACATGGTGGTCGCCGCTTTCGACGACGACGAAGAGGTTGAGCGGGTCGGCCGCGAACACCGGCGTGTCGGGCAATTTGCTGGTTTCGTGGACGATGCGCGAGGCGGTGATTTCCGCCTCGCCCCAGGCCGGCATCGGCTGGATCGGGGTGTAGATGTAATCCACCAGGGCCTTGATCTCCGCCGCCGACAACTGGCTGCCCAGGCCTTGCATCTGCGTTGCCGGGCGGCCTTCGCGGATGACCTGCTCGGCCTCGGCCTTGCGCAGACGGCCCAGATTCTCCGGCAGCAGCGCCGGGCCGATGCCGCCCAGCCGCGCCTCGCCGTGACAGGCAACGCAATGTTGCTGGTAAGCGGCTGGCGGTTCGGCGGCCCGGGCCAGATCGGCCATCGTCAGCAGAAAACAGGCCGCCAGGCCGGTCGGAATCAGGATGTTCCACTTCATCATGCGATTTCCTCGTCGGAAAGATAGCAGCCCGGATCTTCGGCCCAGGCGTCGCCGGTCAGTTGCAGGGCGCGGACGCGGGTGTTGCCGTTGCAGATCGCCAGCCAGGCGCAAGCGCCGCAACGGCCCTTGACCGGGCGCGGATGGGTTTTCAGCCCGGCCATCAGCGGATCGGTCGTATCCGGCCAGATCTGCGAGAAGGGCCGGGCCAGAACGTTGCCCAGCGTGTGATGCCACCACATCGTGTCGGGATGCACATTGCCGAGATTGTCGATGTTGGCGACATTGACCCCGGAGGCGTTGCCGCCCCACTGGCGCAGCTTGGCCTCGACATGCGCCGCCCGCTCGGGAAAGCGGCGGCGCACCCAGTGCAGGAAATAAACCCCGTCGGCATCGTTGTTGCCGGTGGTGAATTCCTTCTCCAGTCCGCGCTGTTGATGGTCCCAACAGGTCTCGAAAAGCAGATCCATCGCCTGCCGGGTCAACTGGTGGCGGGCGTCATCCCGGCGATTCTTGTTGCCGCGCCCGGCGTAGTTCAGGTGCGAGAAATAGAAGCGGGCTATGCCCTCGTCCTCGACCAGTTTCAAGAGGCCCGGCAAATCGTGGGCATTGTCCTGGGTCAGCGTGAAGCGCACGCCGATTTTCAGGCCGCGATCGCGGCACAGGCGGATGCCCTTGAGCGAGGCGGCGAAAGCGCCGCCCTGCCGGCGGAACTTGTCGTGCGTCGCGCCCAGGCCGTCGAGCGAGACGCCGACGTAATTGAAGTCGCACTCGGCGATGCGCCCGATGTTGTCCTCGTCGATCAACGTGCCGTTGGACGACAGCGCGACATAGAAGCCCATGCTCCTGGCTCGTTTGGCGATGTCATAAATATCCGGGTGCAGCAGCGGTTCGCCGCCGGAGAGAATCAGCACCGGCACGCCAAAGGCTTTCAGGTCGTCCATCACCGTGGCGACCTGCGCGGTCGTCAGTTCGCCGGGGAAATGCGTGTCGGCGGAGATGGAATAGCAGTGCTTGCAGGTCAGGTTGCAGCGCCGGATCAGGTTCCAGATCACCACCGGCCCCGGCGGATTGCGCTTCGGGCCGAGCGGCGTCGGCGCGGCGATTTCCTGCATGATTTGGGAAATGCGGAACATGAATTTCCTTGGTGTGGGATTGAATGTATTCAACGGCAGGGTAGCGCGGAACACCTTGATACGGGTCAACCACCACCGGCCGGCCGGAGAGGGGTGGCTTGACAGCAGCCATCATTTCGAGAATACTGGAAATATGGAAACAATACAGGCCGCCGAATGCCTGGCTGCCCTCGGCCACCAATCCCGTCTGGAAATCTTCCGCCTCCTCGTTCAGGCGGGGCCTGATGGCATCAACGCCAGCCTGATCGGAGAGGCTCTGGGACTTGCGCCGGCGACCTGCTCCTTCCACCTGGCGCATTTGACGCGCGTCGGACTCATCAGCGCCCGGCAGGAAAGCCGATTCATCTATTACTCGACCGATTTTGCCGCCATGGACGACCTGATTGCGTTTCTCACTGCCAACTGCTGCCATGGCAAGGCCTGTCTGCCCAAGACCGCTGCCGTGAACACCGTGGCTATAGAGCCGGCCATTAAGCATTGACATTTCCGCCGTCATTGCGAGGGGCGAAGCCCCGTGGCAATCCAGGCAGCGGTCTGGATTGCCACGGGGCTT